>JBGQDD010000005.1:0-22967 GCA_041495665.1 Candidatus Acidiferrum sp. | reverse complement strand
GGACGGCTCTCGCCCAATCTAAACACCATCTGAACTTCAAGTCAGTCAATGTCGCCTTGCCCGGTGTTACATTCACCGCCGCGTTCGGCATCAATGCGCAGGGCGATATCGTTGGCCGTTACGCCGTGGGAAGTGTTGGCCACGGTTATTTGTTGAGCGACGGCACGTACACCACGATTGATGATCCAAGTGGCATCGGCCGCAGCCAGGCGCAGGGAATCAACGAGGAGGGCCAGATCGTGGGTTTCTATGCGGTTCCGGTTGCGAAAACGGTGGATCCGACGGGGGTCTTTACGCGGAGCTTCCTCCGGGATCCGGACGGCACCTTTTCCCCGGTCGAGTTGGCCAACAACACGTTAGCCATAAAGATCAGTCCGAAGGGTAAGATCGTGGGTTGCTTCCACAATTTGAGTTCCGATTTTGCGGCCAACGAGGGCGGCACAATGCACGGCTTCGTGTATCAGAACGGCAGCTACATACAGGATTTGCCCGTGCCTGGCACCATGCACAACGGAATCACGAAGGACGGCCGGATTATCGTTGGCGTGGTCTTTCCGACCCCCGACACCTTCTACGCCTACAAGGTGGAGGACGGAGTTTATGCGCTCCTCGATCTGCCAAGCTACGTGATGTGGTCCGATGCTCGTGACATTAATCCTTCCGGCGAGGTCGTCGGGTTCTTTGTCGACTCTGCAAATAAGACTCATGGCTTCCTGCTCAGAAAGGGCGAGTTCACTACCATCGACTTTCCAGGGGCAGACGTGGTTTCGACACAAGCACGCGGTATCAACCCTCAGGGTGACATCGTCGGGTTCTATGTATCTAAAGACGCCTCAGGGGTATCGCACACGCACGGATTCGTCGCAACCAGAAACAAGGACAAGGACGAAGACAAATACGAAGACGAAGACAAGTAGGCTAATCCGCAGTGAACCAGAACTTTGTCCTTTCATTCGAGCTGGCGATAGGTTGCGGAAAGTCCCAGGCTTGGTCCGCGTTGCGCGTCGGCTCGGTACCGCCCGGCTTCGGCCGGGCGGCATTCCTTGTCGCGCCGAAGAGCGGTGCAAGCAGCGCTATTGTAATCATGGAGTCGCGATGCCCCAGAAACAGTAGGTCCATGACTTCGGGAACGGTGCGAGGTACGCCGTTTCGATCTGCTCCATGTGAAAGCCGCCACTCGTGATGAGAGACGGGATGTCTCGCGTTACGTGACAGCCTTCAAACAGCCAGTGAGGAATCGGCTCCGACCACTTCTGCCAGCGCTGGACTGGAGGATCGGGCGAAAGCCCGTGTTCAAAAAAGATGAACTTCCCGCCGGGCCTCAGGACACGTCCAATACCTCGAATGGCCTCCACCACGCCGAGAATCGTACACAACGTGAAGGTGCTGACAACTGTATGGACGGAACCGTCCTCCAAGGGGATGCGTTCGCCAAGAAGGTCCAAGAACTCGATCTTCAGTTGGCCAAAGAGGAGTCGCACCCGCCATTTACCTGGTAGTCCAAGTAGGCCACCTAACGACCGCGCTGCGAAAGCTAAGTGATTGCGGCACCTCGCCTTAGCTTAGAATGTACATCGTTCGCAACGAGGAGGTCGCCGGTTCGATCCCGGTCTCGTCCACCAAATTTCTTTTACAATTCCGCACCATCTTGAGGCGCGTGAGAGCGGTCTGCTTTCACCGTGGAAGGCCGAGGGTTCGGCCGCGTTTTTTCTAATTCGGGTCCCGCGCTCGCCCCGCGTGTTAAACGATCGCCGGGCGACGCTTTCCGACGTTCGTAGCCTCCTCGAAAGCGTACGCCACCTGCAAGACGCCCCAATCATCGTTGTGCCTGCCGACAATCTGGATTCCAATCGGAAGGCCGCTGCCCGAGAACGCGCAGGGGACGGAAATGGCCGGATTGCCCACTGTGGAGATGTAATAAGCGGACTTCATCCAAGCGATATAGTTTTCCATTTTCACGCCGGCAATTTCCATTGGGTAATGCACGTTCACGTCAAACGGCAGCACCTGGTTCACGGGCAGAACAAAGAATTCATACTTTTCCATAAACGCCCGCATTCGCTGGTAGAGGGCCGTGCGTTTAGATTCCACTCGCGATAAATAAGGGCCCGTGAGCTTGCGCCCTTCCCCCACGTGCCAGTGGACATATTGATTGAGCTTGCCGGAATTGGCTTCCAACATATCGCCGAATTCTGACTCAACGCTCCAGTGACGCCACGCGACGAAGCACTCATTGGCATCGGAGAAATCCGGTTCAGCTTCCTCGACGATGCAGCCGAGGCTTTCAAATACTTTGCGCTGCACCTGCACGGCGTTCTTCACTTCCGGGTCCCAAGGCAGACCCAGATCCTTGAACATGGCGACACGGACGCCCTTGAAATTCCGGCCTGCCAAGAATTGGAAGAACTGGCTGCCAGATTGAGCGATGGAAATAGGAGAGCGGCGGTCAAAGCCTGCCAAAACACTCAGAAAAAAGGCGCAGTCGGTAACGCTGCGAGCGACTGGGCCGGCAACACTCAGCGTGAACCATCCATGTGAGCTTGGAGGATTGGGGACGCGTCCGGGGGATGTTCGCAGACCAACCACATTGCAGAAATTGGGCGGATTTCGCAAAGAGCCACCCATGTCGCTGCCATCGGCGAGCGGCACCATGCCGCAGGCGAGGGCTACCGCACCGCCGCCAGTGCTTCCTCCACAGGTCTTCGTCAAATCATACGGATTGAGAGTCGGCCCGAAAACTGGGTTGAAAGTCTGTGAGCCGAGGCCCCATTCCGGGACGTTGGTTTTGCCGACGACAATGGCTCCAGCATTTTTTTCGCGTTCCACGACAAGGCAATCAAAATTCGGAATGTTTTCTTTGTAAAGCGGCGATCCAAAAGTAGTGCGAATGCCTTTCGCCGGATGCAAATCCTTTACGCCGATGGGCAGCCCGTGCAAGGGACCTTTGAGATTGCCTTTTGCGCTAGCCTCGTCCGCCGCGAGAGCTTGCGCCATCAACTGATCTTCTGGAACCAGCGTGACCATCGCGTTGACCTTGGGATTCACGCGTTGGATCTGCTTCAAGTGCGCTTGCATCACTTCACGCGCCGAAAGCTTTTTCTGGCGGATCAAATCCGCCATCTGCCGTGCGGACAGGAAGCAGATGTCTGAGTCCGAAGCGGCTGGTGAGTGGATATTTTCAGGACTGCTTGCCGGCGGTCGGTCTGGTTCCATCGCTCTGGTCTCCATAGAGGGTATAAGCAGCGGGGTAAGTGCCGCAGAGGCCGCGGCTGTGGTTCCGAACTTGAGCACGTCACGTCGCGTGATTCTTTCGGTCATGCGGAACCTCATTGGAAGATGCCTGGTACCAGCGCGGCGGCACGAGTTCAGGAAAGGCATGCCAAGGAGGCGCTCAGGATGAAACTTATAGCTCAGACACTAGGAACCGACAACAGTTCTCTGGCGACGGAAATGGCCTTCCCGGCCTGCGACTCATCTAACAAACGGCCGCGGGCGAAATCGCGCGTGCCGCCGCCCTTGCCGCCAACTTTGTCCAGGACTTGTTTGAGAAGAGTGCTCATGTCCTTTCCGGCGGAAGTATGCTGGGCAAATAGCAGGTGGCCGCCCTCCGACGCGGCCAAGAGCGCCGTCGTCTTTTCGGATTTTGTGAATGCGGTGGCAAAGAAGCCCAAATAATCGGCTGGAACACCTTCGAAGACACGCGAGATGATACGGAAGCCGTTAGTCCCAGGCGGCGTGGTCTGCAATGCAAGTGTGGCCTCGGCTTCTGCAAGGCGTTGCTGCGCAGACCGAAGACTCTTAAAGTTGGCGTCGCGTTCTGCGAGAGCGCGCGAGGCGGCAGAAACGAGGTCTTCGGGAGCACAGCTCAATTTTTCGGCAGTCTGACGCAGCAACTGGAAATCATGACGCGCGATGCGCTCGGCCCGTCCGCCGCAGACAAATTCGACGCGCCAATCCTGGCGGACTCTGGTGCAGCGGCGCGCCAGAATCATTCCGATCTGGCCGGTGCTCTTCACATGCGTGCCGCCGCAGGGCTGCAAATCGGCGGACTCTATTTCGATGGCGCGGAGAATGCCGCCCCGGTCGACTTCTTTACGAACGCCAAGTTGCGACAACTGTTCGGCCGTGCCGTAGCGGACATTGACCGCGCGATCCTCGAAGACAAGTTGATTTGCGGCGCGCTCGGCGCCTTCCAGGATTTTCTCCGTTGGCTCGGGGCCGCGCAAGTCAATCGTGCAGATTTCGCTTCCGAGATGGAAAGAAACCGTGGGCAAGCCGAAGCGTTCCTGAAACGTGGCGGACAGCACATGCTGGCCGGTGTGCTGCTGCATGTGGTCGAAGCGGCGCGGCCAGTTGATGCAGCCCTTTACATCCGGATCTGCCGGGCGGCGATCGACGACATGAATAATTTCGCCGCCTTCATCGCGGACGTCCAGGACATTCGCATCGCCAATCTTGCCCAAGTCATTGGGCTGGCCTCCGGAAGTTGGGTAGAACGCCGTACGGTCAAGAATCAGGCTCCAGACGGGCCCCGTGATTCCAGAGTTCACATCCGGCGGGAGCACTTCGCAATACACAACCCGCGCCGTAAATTCCTTTTCAAAGGCATCGTCGTAATAAAGTCTGCGCGTGGCCACTCTGTTACTCCAAGGGCGCGGATTGGAGCGCGCGCTGCCAGGCTTCGGTGTATTTGTAGCCGGTGCCGGTATTAAAGAGCACCACGGTTTCTTCCGGCTTGATCCATCCGGAGGCCGCGAGCTTTCTGGTTGCGATCACGGTTGCGGCACCCTCGGGAGCGGCGAAGATGCCTTCCAGGGAAGCGAGTTCCCTTCCGGCGTGAAGCATTTCTTCATCGGTCACGGTGAGCGCGGTGCCGTTCGTCTGGCGAAGCATGCTCAAGATCAGCAGATCGCCCAGAGGTCCGGGAACGCGCAGACCGGATGCGACCGTCGCGGCGTCAGGGAAGAACTGCGCCGAATTCTGGTGAGCATCCCACGCGCGAACGATGGGCGCGCAGCCTTCCGCTTGCACGGCCACCATGCGGGGCCGTTCGGAGCCGATCCAGCCCATCTCCTGCATTTCGTCGAACGCTTTGCACATGCCGATCAACCCGACGCCTCCTCCGGTGGGATAGAGAATAACGTCCGGCAGTTTTCCGCCGAATTGTTCCCACAATTCATACCCCATGGTCTTCTTGCCCTCGACGCGATACGGCTCCTTGAGCGTGGAGACGTCGTACCAGCCTTCGCGATCCTTGTGCTCCGCTACGTATTTGCCGCAGTCGGAGATCAAGCCGGCGAGCTTGACGACCTTGGCGCCAAACGCCTGGCACTCCATCACGTTCGCCACAGGCGTGTCCGCAGGCATCACAATGACCGCAGGAATCCCCGCAGCCGCGGCATACGCCGCGAGTGCCCCGCCAGCATTCCCAGCCGTGGGAGCCGCCAGTGCCTTTGCGCCGAGCTGCTTGGCGCGCGAGACGGCGGTGGTCATTCCGCGTGCCTTAAACGAGCCAGTAGGATTCAATCCCTCGTCTTTGACGTAAAGCCGCCGCAACCCTCCCTGTCCACCCCGCCCACCGCTTTCACCCTGACCACAACGTAGTGACGCTCCAAGCCGCTCGGCGTGAACCAACGCCGTCATTCCCTCGCCAAGCGAGACCGGCGGATCGTTAGGCAGGACTTCCGCGTAGCGCCACAGCGTGCGCGGCCGGCTCTTCAAGTTCTCAAGCGTCAGCGTGGCGGAGGCGCGCCGCAGATCGTATCGAGCCAAGAGAGGCTTCCCGCAGGTGCACAGGTGCTGCTCGATCGACGCGTCGTATTTCTTGCCACACGCCGAGCATTCCAGCTCAACAACATTCGAGGGTTTGGTCGTCACCGTGAAAGTCTAGCACACGCCTTTTTGCTCACCGTATCGGCGCCCAAACTCAAGCGGCGGGATGGCATAGGATCGGTTTTCCCGTCAATCTCATTGTGGCCAGACCTGCGCGCCGTGCAGAATGCGGAGGATTTCCACGACGTCGCCTTGACGGCGGTAGACAGCAAGATATGGCAGGCCAGTGAAAATAAGCTCTCGAGTGCCTGACCTTCGCCCCGGTCGCCCTCGCTCAGGGAACTCCACTAATCCGTTCACGCGCTCATAGATGGAAATCGCTACGCGACGGGCGGTGTTGGCGCCGTCATGCTGCTCGATGTAGTCGCAGATATGAGTGAGGTCGCTGGCAGCGGGCTCCGTCCAGCGGACACGCATCAGCCAGGATACCGGCTGTCAATCAGCTTCTTGATATCCTCATGGTCGATGAATTCGCCACGGTCGGCGGCGGCAAGCCCCTTCTCCACTTCTTGGGCGAACCATTCATCATAGTTGACCATGCGCTCCACCGCTTCATGAACCAGTGACGCACTATCGCGCCCCTGCTGCGCTGCCATGCTCTCCAGCTTGGCTTGCAGTTCGGGCGAAAGTTTTACTTCCATGCCGCCAGTGTAAAAGGTGGTCCGCGTTCTGTCAAAGTGTTCGCATCCTACTCACAGGAATGTCTGCTCGAACCCCAATCGTCCTGACGGCCTATGCCGTTGCGATAGGTGGGATCTACGGCGGCATCCGCGCGTGATAGAATCCTGCGCCAGAGGACGCCATGAAAACAATCCATGTGGTGACGGCGGCGATTCTTGGCGCTGTTCTCTTCGCTGCATTTCCCATACGGCTTGGCGGACAGGCCGGGGCTTCACAATCGCAAGCAGAAAACTCTCCATCACTACCGAACGAGCGCGACGTTGCGGCATTGAAGAAAGCCTTGATGAACGACAACGCTGATTTGGAGGGAATGGCAAAATCGCTCAGGGGGGCGGAATTCGACGCAGCCATGTCAATAGACCAAAAAGCTGGACAAGGTGCTATGGAGATGGACGCTGCGCTTTGGTTCCTTGGCATTTACGACAGCATGCAGTGTGATGCAGACCGCGACATAGCGAAAGCTGCGCTGAAAAATCGGCTCGGCTTCTATTCCTACATGCTAGGTCTTGAAGCCGACCAAGTGGCTGGCCACCTTCCATATATGAGATTACCGGCAACCGTTCAGGCTAGCGTGCGTGTCAAAGATGATCTGCGGGCGGCGAAAGGCAAACTAGATGAGATTGCCGTTTCGCTGAAGTGATTGGAGTGCTGAATGTTGAACATAAATCAGATAAATAAGAAAGCGATTGAGAGGCGAGCGCTGGTAGCCGCTGGCGGTGCAAATCCGCTTATCCCCACTGGAGAAATTCAGGATTTTGAGAAACCTGATTTCAAAATAGAATCCGTGACTGGCATTGTGGGAGTCGAAGTGACTGAACTTATGCCCGCGCCTACCACCGATTTGTTTTCCTCTCCGCTGGCAGAGAAGAGTTTTCATGAGAAATTGATGCGACTTGCAGAGCAGGAGTACAACCGCACACCGGGCGCAGTACCCGTAGGAGTCGGGGTCTTTTTCTGGAAAACCGACACTGGGAAATACGACATCCAGTCGATGGCTCAGGCGCTGGCGGACTTTGTTAGATCGCACCGGGACCGAGCGACGCCCGTAGAGACATTTTCAAGGCACGCCGGTTTACCCGAAGGGTTTGGAGTGATTACCATTTCCGCGACCCGTGACCGACCTTGGTATGGCGGAGAAAGTGTCAGCCTC
Organism: Candidatus Acidiferrum sp.; assembly: GCA_041495665.1. Classification (GTDB taxonomy): domain Bacteria; phylum Acidobacteriota; class Terriglobia; order Acidiferrales; family UBA7541; genus Acidiferrum. The sequence goes on along the minus strand of JBGQDD010000005.1, from coordinate 15,304 downwards.
ACACTCGAACAAATTCGTCAACAACTTGCGGAAAGAATCAGGGCTAAGAATGAGCTGGTTTCGGCTTACCGAGCCAATCTGCCAAACATGCCTATTTGTCTTCTTATCTATAGCTGCATGCAAGTTTCCAGAGGTGTCCCAATGGTACACGGCATGGACGAATGGACCTTCCCGTTTGATTTTGACCACGTATTCTTTTTTTCTAGCTTGGATAGTGCGGTTGTGGAGATTCGTCAGGCGGGTGGGACAGGCTCTTGAACCGGGTGGCCCATCTTTCGCGCCGCGCGAAAGGTGGGGTCTTTGACTTTTCCTCGATCGTCCCCGCCACGAAACAAACTTCCCCACAGATCGCAGCTTCGGACCTGTTCACAATCTTCCCTAGCAAAGGTGTGTGGAGATCCGCGAGTTGCTCCGACGGAAGCCACAGATTTTTCCGATGGCTGGAAAGTCTACTTTGTCGCCAAGGCCCGAGGATGAATGGCCTCGATACCTGAGTAACGAGCAAAGTCCCGATCATTAAAGGTCAGTATCAGCCTGACGCCATGTACCCGCATGGCGGCGGCCAACCGCGCATCGTGGACCTGAACTCCAGACACCCCATGCGTGACAAGCAGTTTGCGCCACTCTTCGTGGACCGTCAGGCTATCGGGAAGAAGTCTGAGTTTTTCTTCAAAAAGTCTTGCTCGCCGGTCGGCCTCCTGAGGAGAAAGGCCGTAACCATTGCGGTCAAGCGGACGAGTACAGGCGTTCCAGAATTCGCCGACATTCTGTGATGTATAGCAAAGCACATCACCGCGTCGAAGAACGGCATCAATTGCGGAGATTACCAGGGCATAATCGCCATGGTCCGGCTTCACCCACCGGAGAAGGATGTTGCTATCGACGAGGTACGGCGTCCCTGCCATCTAGTCGGTCCTCATAGAAGCTTTCGCGCGAGAAGCTTTCGGTCGGCAAATTCGGAAGCTTTTCCGATCCTTCTGCCATGCCTTCAAGCATGTGGTGAAATTCCTCCACGCTCAGGGCACCGTGAGGCGAAGAACTTTCAGTCAACACCTGTACAAGAAGCCGCTCTGCCAATTTCTCCAAAGGCACACCCTGAGAACGCGCCTGGGCGATCAGGCGAGCCTCCGTCTCTGGGTTAAGGTCAACTCGAATGGTCATTCTAATCCGCCTCTATCGAATAGACTAAACTCGTTCGGACCGAAAGACAACAAGGCGCACCCTCCCGACCTTGCCGGAGGGCTGCCTTTCGCTAGCTTCTTCATTCTTATGAATTTGACCCGTGTCCCCTATCGCAGCCTCTTTTTTCCCAATTTCCGTTCCCGCTCTGCCCGTTCCTCCGCTGACGCCTGCAACGCAGAACAGCTACAATCTGAGTCTCTGGAAAATCGCTGCCTGCGAATTGAGGAGCATGATGGAACATAATTTGCCGCACACAATATCGCTTCTCACTCGCACCCCCGCTGCTCTCAATGCGCTTCTGCGTGATCTACCGGAATCGTGGACGTTCCGAAATGAAGGTGAAAACACTTGGAGCGCGTTCGATGTCGTCGCCCATCTGATTCACTGCGAACGCGCGGATTGGATGCCGCGAGTGAAGATCGTGCTGCAATTTGGCGAGACCCAGACGTTTGAGCCCTTTGATCGTGGGGGACACGTCCGTGAGACTCAAGGTAAGTCGCTGAGGCAGTTATTGGATGAATTTGCCCGTTTGCGCTCAGAAAACCTGGGCGAACTGCGTGCCTTGAATCTGCGGCGAGAGGACCTCGATCGGCGTGGACGACATCCTTCCCTCGGAGTAGTTACTCTGTCACAGCTCCTGGCGACCTGGGCCGCTCATGACTTAACGCATCTCCACCAAATCTCAAGGGTTATGGCCCACCAATACCGCGAAGCCGTCGGTCCGTGGAGCGCCTACCTTGGCGTGCTCCAGTGCGCCGGCCACAGCTCTCCTTAATGAACTCTCCAGCCGGGAGCTCCGGGTACCGGTTTAGCACCTGGGGATTTCTTGCTCTTTAAGAAGTGCAGATTTTGGAAAGCCTGCCCTCTCACTTTGCTTCGTGGGTTTGCGTCTCAATGAGCCTGCGGACCCCATTGAGGTCCAGCTCATCCCGGTCGAGCAATTCGAGGAGCTGGCTGACGGTGACCGTGAAGCCCTCCACCGCGAAGAGCATGTCTCCACTGGCAGTTTGCATCGGAAGGCCGACGCGAATTCCTTGGCGCCTCAGTACCCGTAGTGCCTTATCCACATCCGCCGGCCGCTCGGGGAAGTTCTTCATTTCGGAAAAGGCCCCGCCATGATCGGCGCGGGCAGCGATGCATCCCAGGACTTTCCGCAGTAGGCACACTTCACCTCCGACTTGCCTTCATAATGGACTACTGGATGTGGGACTAGCGCAACTGAGTTTTTCTTTCGGCAGTGAGGGCAGGTCAACTCGATGAGGACGTGCGATGATGCAGGAGTCATTGCCATTGGGGCCTTTCTCCCACGCAGACTCATTGTGACCCCCATCACAATCTAGCGCAATAGCGAATGCGGTCAGGTGGCCACGCCTCGATCCCCAAAGACGTCCCTGGCTGCCCATCCTTATCTACGGGTTCTGTGGTAAGGGTTGCACTGTTTTCCGCGCGCTCCGGCTTTATCGGATGGCTGCCTTTCGCTATCCTCTTTGTTTTTATGAATTTGCCCGGGCCCCTATCGCGGCCTCTTTTTTCTGCCTTCAGCTTTCTGCTTTCTAGTTTCTAGTTTCCAATTTCTAGCTTTCCATCCTCTCGCCCCTAACCCCTGCCCCGCCAATCACTTCCAAATTTCCTCCAACTTGATCTTGACAGGTAAGGTACTCGCGTGCTATCATGAGTCGTGAAAGTCAGCCATCACCCTCGCCGATCCCCTCCTTCCCTCTTCCCCCGTCCCCATTCCCATTTTGGGTCTCACCGCTCCCTCATCCCAGAAGAAATCCCCGCTTTCTTTTCATCCACTTACGAAATGCAAATATCGCAACCCCTTTGTTTTGACATTCATACAAAATGCCCGGGGGTGTACCCCCCCCTCCAAGAGGAAAATCATGAATACGGCTATGCAAGGCCCCCGCACCACCCACCCCGAACCTGTCAAGGTGGTATCCAACAACGATTCCAACCGTTGCCAATATCGCTATTCCAACGGCAAGCGTTGTCGGCTATCAGGCTCGATGCCCCACTTTGGACTCTGTTCTCACCATTTCAGTCTGAGCAACCCCGGCGCCTACCAGCAGTCGTTCAGTGATTCGGAAGACCTCTCCGCCGATCTCCTCCCCGAACTCTCCGAGTTCTCCGCCGGCACGGACATCCGCCAATTTCTCGGCCGACTCCTCACGCTCGTCACCAGAGGCCGCATCTCTCCCCGCCGCGCCTCCGTCCTCGCCTACATCACCAACCAGCTCCTCCACTCCCATCGCGCCATCATTCTAGAATCCGAGCCCGCCAAAGACGAGCCCCAGCAATGGATCTTTGACCTCCCTCGTCCTGAGCGTGACTGGCCCGGCCCCGAACCTGCTCCTCCAAGTCACCACGCCCCTCCAAGCCACCCCGACATGTCTTATCGTCACCCAGACCCCGAGGCCCCAAGCCCCAAGGTGCCCTCATGAACACAACAACCCGCTCGGTCAATGTGCATCCTATTTCACGGTACAATTGAGGGATGGCTGTGCGACTGATTGCGCTGGATATCGACGGCACACTCCTGGATAGCCGCTGGCAGCTTCCCGAGGCCAACCGCTTGGCAATTGCGGAAGCGACCCGGCGGGGCATCGAGGTGGCGCTGGTCACGGGGCGGCGCTATGACTTTGCCATGCCCGTGGCTCTTCAGTTGGATTCCAAGCTGACCATGATCGTAAGCAACGGCGCGCTCATCCGCTCGAAAGAGGGCCGGACGCATCTGCGGCACCTCTTGCCAAAGGCAACGGCAGAGCAAGTTTTGCATCTCACAAGCGAGTGGCGCGAGGGCGCGGCGGTTATCTTCGACCGTGCGCGCGAGAATCAGTTGATGCTGGAGGCGCTGGACCCGGACGATTCCCTGCGCTACGCCTATTACTCGCGAAACATGGAATTCATCGGGCTGTCCCAACCGCTGGAGAGTTGCCTGACGGAAGATCCCATTCAGGTGATGTTGAGCGGCAGGATTGCGCCCATGCAAGAAGCGGAAGCCCGCCTGCGGCGGGCGTCATTCGCGGAAGAGTTTCGTCTCGCAGTGACTTCCTACGCGAGCAAAGATTTCGCGATGATTGATGTGATCCCTCCAGGCTGTTCCAAGGGATCATCGCTGGCGGAATGGGCCACCCTCCGCGGAATCGCGCGCGAAGAGATTCTGGCCATCGGCGACAATCACAACGACCTGGAGATGCTCTCGTTCGCGGGCATTCCCGTGGTGATGGGGAACAGCGTGCCGGCGTTGAAGACTTACGGCTGGCATGAAACCGGCACGAACGATGAGAATGGCGTGGCTTCGGCAATTGAAAGATTCGCGTTGCGGGAGGCTGCCTCTTGCGCCTGAACCGGACCTCACTCCTGCTCCCGTTACTTCTGCTGGCGGCACCAGCGCTGCGAGCGGAGTACGTCGTGCTTCGCAGCGGCCAGCGCCTGACGGTGACCGGCTACCAACTTCTGGGAGACAAGTACCGGTTACAAATGGCCGGAGGCACGGTGGAGATCGCCGCTGAAGACGTTATGGCTATCGAGCCGGAAGATGTTTTTACGCCTTTGTCCGCCAAGCCGATCGTAAACCCGCCGTATCGAGAGTTGGTTGAAGCAGCAGCGGCGCGCTATGGCGTGGATGCCGACCTCATCACCAGCGTTATTGCTGTGGAATCCAACTTCGATCCAAAAGCCGTGTCGCGCAAAAATGCGCGCGGGCTGATGCAGCTCTTGCCGCAAACGGCGGCACGGCTGGGAGTGCAAAACATCGATGACCCGCAGGAAAATATCGATGCGGGGACACGCTACCTGCGCGAGTTGCTTCAGAAATACAACAACGACCTGGTGCTGACGCTGGCGGCCTATAATGCCGGGCCCGAGCGCGTGCAGCAATATGGCCGCGTGCCGCCCTTTGCGGAAACGATTTCGTACGTGCGCCGCGTCAAGCGCGGCTACGACAAGAGCAAATCGAAAGCTTCGACCAAAGCGCCAGCTCAACCCGGAGCGATGGCGGCGACATCCCTGCCTCGGACGGGTCACTCTCAATAAAAACTATTGTTGCGGATTCTGAGGCGGCTGTTGAGGATTCTGCTGCGGGTTGGTGGGATTCTGTCCGGGTTGCTGACCGAGAGGCTGGCCCAATCCCGTGCCCGTCTGCATGCCCGGTTGTCCCGCGCCGATATTGTCCTTCGAGGGATCCCAGATGAATTCGAAGAGGCGATAATTCTTGGCTTTGTCGTAGGCGATGATGGAAGACTTGTTGACCTTGCTCCCCACACCGATGATATTGCCGCCCATAATCGTGGGGGTATCGCCGGTAGGGATGGCTTGCGGATTGGATGACGAATCGCTTTGGTCGGTCCCTTTGGGCGTTCCTGTCGTGGCAGGTGGAGTTGTGCCGGAAGTCATACCACCCGCCAGTATTCCACCGAGGCCCGGCTGACCAATCGCGCCCGGCTGCGCCGGAGCGCCAGGCCCGTTCAAGGCGCTCGCGGGAGTGCCTACAGCGCCCGCTTGGCGAAGCTGGAGGTTTTGCTGGGGAGGTTTCAGACTGCCAATGAGCTGTCCCGCAGCACCAACGTAGATGAACCTCCACGAACCATCAACCTTGTTCATGGGGTCTTTGTAGGCCTGGCGCATGAAGCGGAGTGAACCCAGCTTTGGCTTGGTGAGGTCGTCGAGGGAAGTCGGAAACCGGCCCATCTTGCGGTAGTAGAGCTTCACGCCGCGGGTGTATTGCTTCCCGCGCCAGATCATCTCTTTTTCTTTTTCACGCCGGCCCTCGGTCAGGATGTTCGGCACGACCACCATCGTGGAAATCAGCAAAACAGTGACGAGGAAGATAACCACGAGCAAAGCGTATCCATGCTCGCTGCACTTCCCTGCCGTTCGTGGGCCTCCGGCGTTCATGCGGATGGCGGTCCTCCCTGATCCTCGAGAATAGCGGTGCCGCGGAGACCGGAGGAGATCTCTTCGTATTCGAGATTGGCAATGCCAATTTTGAGAATGCGAAAGCGATTCATCAGGAGTTCGCCTTCTTTGACGACGTAAACGTCCTCCCCATCGCTGAAGAAGGCAAGGCGAGCGGTCCCGTTGGGAATAGTACCGTAGCCGAAGAACTTCACGGGCAGAGGCGTCACCGTCGGAGTTATCTTTACAGGTGGAACAATCGGAGGTTTCGGATCATTCGGACCTGGAACGTGCGGTGGAGGGACCGGCGGCGGCGGAAGTTCTCGACTGAAAATGTTGCGCCCCCCGCTCTTGTATTCGGTCTTGCGGGCCTTGTCGACCGCATCCTTATGGAGACTGGGGTTATCCACGGAAAGTAGCTGAGGATTTTGGGCGGCGGAGCCGGTAGCGGCGGCCACAATGGGTTTGTCATGGTCGAAATAGAAAAACCATATGACGCCGGCGATCAACAGGAGTACGACGAGCACGGCGAGCTGTTTCTTCTGCTTCATGCCGCGGTCCTGAAGTAGGTCTTTAGGTGCAGCGCGACCTTAATGACGTTAGTGGATGCTTGGTTGGCGTTCTCGGAACCGAGCGTCAAGGCGTCCACGGCATACAAATTGGCGGAGCGCTGCAATCCGTTCAGAAATCCGATTACGCGCTTATAGTCGCCATTGACGGTGGCATCGATGGTGACTTCCGTCATCCCACGGTTGGCAATTTCCGTCTGGCGGGAAGAGACATCCTCGAGTTGAATGCCATTCTTCTTGGCAGTCGCGCCGATTTCAGCCATAACGGCGGAATAACCTGAGCTTGCGGGAAGGAGTGATTGTTCGAAGCGATCGCAATCTTTCTGGATGGCGGGAATGTTGTCGCGGATATCCTGGGCGCGCTTGATATCGGCTTTCAGGAGATCATGCTGCTTTGTTTCCACGGCGAGCTGTTGCTGAGGCGCGCGCGGGGCAGAGGAAAGCTGCCAACTGTAAGCCGCCAGGGCAACATCCGCGAGGACGAGAAGAACTACGCCGGCGAGAATGATTCGTTTCCGCAGTGTGAAATCGCGACGCATCAAGTCCTCGAATAGACCGTGGTCAACTGGACGACCTTCTGATCGCCACTCGTATTGCCTGTGAGAATGGGCGCGTGGACATTCTGCACTTGCACTTCCGTAAATTCCTTCGATTCTTCCAGGGCGTGCAGGAATTTCAGCTCCGCTTCGTCGCTGGTCGCGCCTACGCTCAATTTTAGTTCGACGTGCCCGCCGACGTGCTTGGGCTCGATGCTGATGACGCGCACGCCGGCCGGCAGGATGCGCTCGAGATCCATGAACATCATCGTCCAGTTGAAACTGCGCGCGTCGAGGATGGTATTGATGAAGGCGGCGCGATCGTGCAGATCGGCGATGTCCTTCTGACTGAAATAACGCTCCAGGTCCTTGCGCTGCGTCTCGAGTTTCGCCGCGTCCTGGCGCGTTCTTTCCGAACGAGCGCGCTGCTCAGCATCGACTTTGCGGGCAGAATATACGTGCCATCCCAGCGCGAGAAAAGCAAGACCTGCGAAAGCAGCGGTGAGACCAGCACCCACCAGGAAACGCCGGTGGGTTTCCAGCGTCTTGGTCGCCAAGTTAAGCCGAACCCTCATGCCGTCCTTTGCCTCAATCCGGAAGAGCCCATTCTAGCCACGCTGCAGCATCCAGCCGATCAAGCCTTCCAATTCGCGATCCGCCAGCGGACGAGCATCTTCTTTGATGCGTCCATCAGAGACCGCGGCGTGCAGCAAAGAACGAACGTCGCAACGGAACTCTTCCTCGAGAGGCCGGACAAATTCGGCGAGGCGCGTGCCAAGCCCAGCGACGCGGACGGATTGAATGGTTTCCTGCCAAGTGTCCTGATAATACGCCGCAACCGGAAAAATCTCTTCGAGAAGCATCTGGGGCGTGAGGCTCGCGCCGTGTGCCGGGAGTTCCGTGCAACGATAGCCGCACAAGACGCCGCGGCGGACGATCGCGGTGGTCAGGGTGGAACCCGAGACGCGCGCAAGGAGCGTCGGCTTCTCATCTTCGAGCAGCGAGATGGCGGCAAGCGACGAACTCAGCACTACGCCAGGGTGCAGGGCGAGGCCCTCGGCGAGAGATTCGTACTCCCGGATGATGCGCAGGCGCGCGAGCGCCGTTACAACGTCAATACCTGATTCGCGAGGAGCCTGACGCATGTAGGAGATGAGCGTTTCGTCGGATTCGAAGGGCACACTTTTCTTCAGCTTCCATCGCAACATCGGAACAGCTTCCGCTGCCGAGCGGGGAAACTCCTCAAAGTGCTGCACGAAGACGCGAATGACCGTATCGGGAAGGATCATGGCAACGTCTTCATCACGGGAACGCAAACGCTCGCAGACACTGGCGACCGCGGCCTTGACGGCGGGGCCGTTCACGATGTTGGTTTCGACGGCCGAGGGGATGAGCGCGCCAACGGGCAAAGATTCGACGGCATAGCCATCCAGCGAACCCGTGCGGCTCCAGCGGGCCGCTGCTACGCGGTCCGGAGCAACTTCGATGGACAAGGAGGCGTGCGGCATGGCATCGAGCCAGCGCGCAACGCGGCGTACCCACTCGAACTGGTAAATTCCCTGCCGGAATGCAGCGGTGCTACTCAACGAAAGTCACCTTGTTGATCTCTTTCACGGTCGTAGTGCCCGCACGAATCTTGGCCAGCCCGCTTTCGCGCAGCGTGATCATGCCCTCTTCGCAAGCGACGCGCTTGATCTCCGAAGTCGGCCGGCGATCCACGATCATTTCGCGGATGCGGTCGGTGAGGTCGAGCAATTCGCAAATCGCCGTCCGGCCATGATATCCGGTGCCCGAGCATTCCAGGCACCCCGCGCCCTCGGCAAACGTGACGTTGCTCCACACAACCGGATCGAGACCCGCTTCCTTCAATTCCTCGGGAGAATATCGCTTGGGCTTCTTGCAATTTGGACAGATCACGCGAACGAGCCGCTGCGCCATGATGCAGTTTAGAGCGGAGACAAAGTTGTAAGGCTCGACGCCCATGTTGATGAAGCGGCCGATGACGTCAGTCACGTTGTTGGCGTGGACAGTGGTGAAAACCAGGTGGCCGGTGAGGGCCGACTGGATTGCGATCTGCGCGGTCTCCTGATCGCGGATTTCTCCGACCATGATCTTGTCGGGGTCATGGCGCAGGATGGAGCGCAAGCCACGCGCGAAGGTGAGACCCTTCTTCTCGTTCACCGGAATCTGCGTGATGCCGCGGAGCTGATACTCCACCGGATCTTCGATGGTAACGATTTTGTCTTCGTCAGTTTTGATTTCGTTAATGGCTGCGTAGAGCGTGGTGGTCTTGCCGGAACCCGTGGGACCCGTCACGAGGACCATGCCATAGGGCTCGCGAATGTAGCGCCGGAAACGGCGGGTTTCTTCCGCGGAGAAACCGACAACGTCGAGTGTCAGGCTGTGGAACTTTTCCGAGAGCGTTTCTTTGTCGAGGACACGGAGAACCGCGTCTTCACCGTGACTGGCAGGCATGATGGAGACGCGCAGATCGATGTAGCGCCCCTTGTATTTCACGCGGAAGCGGCCGTCCTGGGGAACACGGCGCTCGGCAATGTCCAGATCGCTCAGCACCTTGATGCGCGAGAGCACCGTGGAATGCCATTCTTTGGCGATGGGCTGCATGGCGTGCTGCAACACACCATCGATACGGTATTTGACGGCGACTTCGGAGTCGCGCGCTTCGATGTGGATGTCACTGGCGCGGCGCTCGAGCGCGGTGAAGATGATAGTCTCAACGAGGCGCACCACCGGGCTGGCAGTGCTGTCGCGAGTCAAACGGTCGCCGGAAATCGTCTCGTCGCTTTCCTCATCGTCCTTGGAAGGCTGAAGAGTGAAAGCTTCGGTGGCTTGTTCGAGCACGCGCTGCGATTGCTCGGTGCGTTTCAGAATGTCGCCGATCTGCCGGGCGGTAGCGACGCGAATCAAAAGTTTCTTGCCCAGCAGGAGCGGCAACTCATCGCTCATCTGCACCTGGCCGGGATCCGCCGCCGCGATGGCCAAAACATTGTTCTGCAGTTCAAGCGGCACGAAGTTGTAGCGGAACATCAGGTCCGCAGGGATGGTACGAAACAATTCCGGATCGATGCGCTGTTCGCGCAGGTCGATGAAAGCGAAGCGGTATCTTTCCGCGAGTTTACGCGCGACATCGCGTTCGTTCTGTTCGTCACCGTCGCCGGGCAGCCCGGGAACGGGAGGAAGTTGTTCGGTGGTGGCCATGATCTCTTACTTTGCCGAACCTGTCATAGAGAAAGAAAAGATGGGTAGATACAATGAAATCAGAATGAACGCGACCAGCAATCCCATGAAGATTAATAGAATCGGCTCGATGAGGGAAACGAGCGCCGACAAACGCAAGTTGACCTCTTCCTCATAAAACTCGGCCACGCTGTTCAGCATGGGGGAAAGCGCTCCGCTCGATTCGCCGACCTCAATCATATCCAGGGCCATCTCCGGCATGACGCCGTTGGAAGCCAGGGCGCCGTGCAGGGATTCACCTTCGCGTACCATCTGCGTTGCCTGGCCGACCGTTGAACGCAGCAACTTGCTGGTGATGGCATCGCTCGCCGTTTGGAGTCCGGCCACCAGGGGCGTGCCGCCCGTCAATAGCGTCGAAAGCGTGCGTGAAAACTGTGCGACTTGAAATTTAAGGAGCGTATCGCCAATCACCGGCAGACGAAACTTGAAACGATCGAAAGCCGTTCCGCCTTCTTCGGTGCGGGACCAGAGAAAAACGCCGGCCGCAGCGGCGGCCAACAGCGCCACGATTCCCAAGAAAACAAAGCGATAATCGACCGTCAAGGCAATCAACAATCGCGTGGGCGTGGGGAGCTCCACGTTCAAGTCGCGGTAGAGCAGAGCAAACTTTGGAATCACCGCGGTAACCAGGTAAGTCACGATAACGATCGCCACGCTTAGCAACAAAATGGGATAGACCAACGTAGCGAGAATCTTCTTGCGGACGCCCGTGCTGACGCGCTGATAGGCGATGTAATAGTCCAGGACACCCGGCAAATTCCCGCTTTTTTCTCCCGCCAGGATGGCTGTCGAATAGACTTTGGAAAATACACCGGCTTCGGCAACGGCCTCGGAAAGCGACTTTCCTTCCCGGACGCGATCTCGAATCTGGGAGATGACCGGGCGGAGCTTGGGAGAGGAGGCGCGGGTGGCGAGAAGATCCAGCGATTTCAAGATCGGCAAGCCCGCTTTGATGAGGGTGTTGAATTGCTGATTGAGAATGAGGAATTCAGAGCCGCCAATCTGGCGTCCGCTTTTCTGTCGAAACAGGCTGGCCAGCCGGCCGCCACGAGATTCCACCGAATAGACGTACAATCCCCGGTCCGCAAGCTTCTGGCGCGCTTCTTCCAGGGAACTTGCGGGTTCAACGTGCGAAAAGACACGTCCTTCGGCATCCGCCACGCGGCAGAGGAATTGACCCATAGCTTCTCAGTTTACCTCATCTAGCTGATATGCGGGGAAGGCCCGGGAGGTTGGCTGTTCCTTGCAGGAAAGGGTGCCGGAATGCCAGTAGATTTAACGTTTTACGGAAGAGTTTCCCAGGGCTAATTCTCCATTCACAATGGCCACACTTTTGGGGACGTCAAACCGGAAGAGCGAATCCGGCACCTGCGCATCCATCCGCCAGTTAGTGAAAGAAAACTCAATCCCGATTCCTCCCGGGTCGCGAACGCGCACGCGCACCAGATAGCCCGTGTTCCTGTCGATCTCAAAGAACACCGCTTCGCCGTTTGTGGGTTTCTCCGAGGGCAGTTCTCCTGAGGCTATCTTCTGGGGGTTGGATGCCGCGCCGCGGAGCTTGCAGTAAAGCATCGCGTGTTCCGGATTTTCAGGCTTTTCATCGACGGCATCCACGACCTGCTCACAAACTCGAGACACTTTCATGCCGCCGACCAGCAATGCCAGCGGCGTTCGCCAGTCCGCGCTTTGGTTCGCGGGAAAGCGCGTCACCGAATGATCGGCAGGCACGTAAAACCAAGCCGTTTTGCCATCGACGAGAAACAGGTTCTTCTCCGGCGCCTCGTATTCCCAGCGCATTTTCCCTGGGCGCCTAAAGTAAGCGGTTCCGGCTTCAACGCGCACCAGTCGGCCGTTTTCCGTGTAGCGCTCGAGAAACGATGCTTGCAGGGTCTTGGCCGCACGATATCTGGCCTCCAGGCGAGCGACGATCGCCTTGGAATCTGCGCTACCGGTTAGAGTGAGGAGAAGAAAAAGCAGCGCGTGAAGGTATTCGCCCATGCGAACAGTTTATCAGTACACGCCGTCGCACATCGCGGAGAGTTGTCAAAGCAGACCCATTGCGTGTGAAAACAGGTGCAGCTCGAGATCCAAAATGATCAGATGACCGGGTCCGTCAGCGTTGCCGCGGCTGCGTTATTGTAGCGAATCTCACCCGGCTGATTGCTGAAAAAACTCCGCCGGCCACTCGAACCGCGGACGGTCGGATCGCCCTGGATAATGAATGCTACCGAGGGTGTATTGCCGTCATTGGCGTATGTAAAGACATACCCGCTTTTTGTACCGCTCGCCAGATTTGAATCAATGAGGCAAGCTTGCGTGGCGGTCTGCGCACAAACGCTCGAGCCGCCGTCGCCGAGATCCGCGAGAGCCGCTGAGTATCCGAGGTTCGGAAAGGTGGTCGCATAAGCGGTTTCCGCGGTCGAGATGGATCGTACGCTGGCAACGGCAGAAGCTTCATTGGCAGACATGCGCGAGTTCAAAAAACTGGGGATGGCAATCGCGGCGATGATCAAAATAATCGCGACCACGATTAGAAGTTCAATTAGTGAAAACCCTGCCTGTCTTTTCCTCATCGAAGGTCCTCAGCCGACAATAGTCCCTGCTCGTCCGACATCTCTCAGCGATATCACACAGGGGAACGAGCATTTTGTGGGCCAAATCCCAGCCCGATCACGAGGTCTAACACTCGTACATTCAGTCAGATAGACCCATTTAGTCCTTCCAACGGTGATCGATTTTTGCCTTCGCCGACAAAAAATGCCCTTCAAAGCAGGCACTTGACACTAAGTGGCGCCCTGGTAGTTCGTTCACATGAATTTTCCACCCGAGGTAATCAGAAAGGAATGGATGCCGGAATTAGAAATAAAAAAGCACGGGACTCACGTCCCGTGCTTTTTCATTCTAGCTGCGGACAAGAGCAGGCCGCAGGTTGCGGTTCTTAGAGTGCCGGGTCTCCGGCCGTGGCGGTGCTGCCATTCGCTTGGTAACGGATGACGCCAGACTGGTCGGTGAAGAACGCGCGCTGGCCGCTCTGGCCAATCACGGTCGGGTTCGCTGTCGCAGTATAGAGAACGTTGACTGTGCCGCCACCGGCGGCCCCTGTAGCCAGGAAATCATAACCGCTCTTCGTCTTCGTAATTGAGAGGACATCGTCAATCAGGCAGGCCGCCCCAACTACTGCGGTGGTGCAGGGTGCCGCCCCGCCGAGTTCAGTCAGCGTGGGCGCGAAACCAACCGCCGGATACGTGGTGGAGTACGTTACTTCCGCCGTGTTGATGGTGCGGAGAGAACCGACTGCCGAAGCCTCGTTCGCGGCCATACGCGACCGGAGGAGGTTCGGAATGGCGATGGCCGCGATGATCAAAATGATCGCCACGACGATCAGCAACTCGATAAGAGAGAAACCCTTCTGTTTCTTCATGATCCTAGATCTCCTTGAGCAAATTTTATGGTGCCAGAGCACGCCTAGACTAGGGCAAGCTGGAGGCCAATCTCGACTTGTAACAGGGAAGTGTTCCAATTTTTGTATCTAATTGAAAAAACACAGCTTAACTTTTCCATGTCTCCTCTGAATCTTGGATTATCCGGCCCAACAATGACATTATACCTTATGCTTGACCTTTTTTGTCCATGATATCCGGCACAAAGCGTCACATCAATGCGGAATCATTCTTGGCGGGTCTAGGGGCAAGCATCCTTTTACAGCAAGTAGGTATCTTCGCTTGTCTAAATCTACCATGAAGCCGAAGCAGAGCTTACCAAAACAACTCCGCTATACGGTCGCGCAGTTCAATGCGGAATTCCCGAACGACGACGCCTTCCTTGAGTACATCAAAGAGCAGCGCTGGATTTGTGAGCGCGATGAGCGCACAGATTTCGCCGAGCCAGAGCCAGAGTCGGCGCGGCCTGTCCCTTCACGAGTTCCTTCGCGGCCGCGCCGTTACGACGCGGCGAAGTGAGGAGTATTCGCCCAAAGCGGAAGAGGGCTCAATGGCAGACGCAAAAAAAGTGATCGTAATGGTGAAGCGGCAAGGTGGGCCAGAGGATTCTGCCCGCTGGGAGGAGTTTTCGCTGAAGTGGCACCCTTCCGTGAACGTCATCATCTGCTTGCGCGACATCGCGGAGAATCCCGTCACGCGCGACGGTAAGAAAACCACGCCCATCTCCTACGATTCCAATTGCCTCGAAGAAATCTGTGGCTCCTGCGCGATGCTCATCAATGGCAAAGCGCGGATGGCGTGTTCCGCGCTTGTGGACAAGCTCGAACAGCCCATCCGCATCAAGCCCCTTTCGAAATTTCCGCTGGTGCGCGATCTCACCGTGGACCGCCAATTCATGTTTGAAAGCCCCAAACGCGTGAAGCCGTGGATACCCATCGACGGTACTTATGATCTGGGCGAGGGACCGCCCGTTTCCCCAGAAATTCAGGAACAAGGCTATCCGCTTTCGAACTGCATCAGCTGCGGAAACTGCCTGGAGGTTTGCCCCAGGTCAACGAGCACAGCAAATTCGTCGGCGCGGACATCATCAGCCAGGTCCGGCTCTTCAACATGCATCCCACGGGCGCGATGAACAAAAGCGAACGGCTTGCGGCACTCATGGGCCCAGGGGGCATTCAGGATTGCGCCAACGCGCAGAACTGCGTGCATGCTTGCCCCAAGAACATTCCATTGACGGAATCCATCGCCGCCGTCAACCATGACACATGCAAACAGGCGCTTCTCGGATGGCTTGTAGGGTGACCGGCCAGCAGCCGTTCTCTTGCCCAACCGCTTGCCGATCCAAACGGTAAAGATTTAAATGGCGGTTCCTTTGGTAGTTGGTTTGACGGCGGAACGGCAGAGACACGATTTAGCTCAG
>JBGQDD010000004.1:0-23097 GCA_041495665.1 Candidatus Acidiferrum sp. | reverse complement strand
GTGCTCCAGAAAAATCCCCAGAAGAGAAACTTCTGCCCTGCGTTGTATCTTCCTGCCGGCGGCATCTTGTCGTCTTGATTGGTGCTGTAGTAGCGAATCGCTTTCCACCACGCTTTGTCCACATCGGTGTGCTTCATCTGCGGCGCCCACATCACGTACATTTTCCACACCGCCGCGAAAAAAATGAGCCCAGCCCAGGGATGCAGCATGCGCGATACCGGCGCCCCGCCAAGAATCACCGCTACCCAGAACAACCACGGCGACCAGAACGCCAGCCCGGTCATCAGCAGATAGATGTATGCGGCCCCTGCGACCCAGTGCGTCAAGCGTTCGCGCAGGTTGTAGCGGAGGACATGGCCGTGAGGAATGATCTGTTCGGATTGACTCACGATTTTGCTCCTCCCGGATTGATGTCCTCATCCTCGCGGGCCTTCGCGCCGTAGCGCAGGTAGTGCACGAAGAGGCCAATCAATCCGCCAACCATGGCGACGTTGCCAAGCCACTTCAGCGGGCCCTTCCAGAGCTTCACCATAAACGGAATATGTGGGTCCTTCGGAAGGCCGCCGTAAATCTCCGGATTGGTGGCGTCATGCAGCACGTAAATGACGCCGGTGCCGCCAACGCCAGGCGGGTCGTACACGCCGGCATGCGGGAAGTTGGAATGATCCCGTAATTGCTTCGCGCGCTTGCCCGCGAGGTCCAGCATGTCTTCCTTGGTGCCGAAGTGCAGGCAGCCCGTCGGACACGCCTTGATGCAAGCCGGTTCAAGCCCTTCGCTCACGCGATCGGTGCACAGCGTGCACTTGAACACGCGATTGTTCTTCGGGTTCATCTTGGGAATGTCGAACGGGCATCCCGTGATGCAATAGCCGCAGCCGATGCAGTTGGCTTGCTGAAAATCCACGATACCGTTGGTGTACTGCACGATGGCCCCGTCCGCGGGACAGGCCGCCAGGCACCCGGGCTCCGCGCAGTGCATGCATTGGTTTTTGCGCATCAGCCACATCAGCGTGCCGTCATCACGCTCATGTTCGTTGAAGAGGATCAGGTTCCAGTAATTCCAGCGCGTCTCCGGCATGGTCTGGTAGCTGTTTCCGAAAACCGTTTCGCCAAACGGCAAGTCGTTCCACTCCATGCAGGCCACTTCGCACGCCTTGCAGCCGATGCACGTCGTGGTGTCAATGAGCTTGCAGACCGTGAGTCCGCGCTGCGTGTCCTCGCCGGGAACGCTCCCGGCGTGTCCGGAGATTTTTTGAATGCGTAGTGTGGCTTGGCTCATGCGGTCCCCCTACGCCTTCTCAACCTTCACAAGGAAACCTTTGAATTCCGGCGTGAAGGCATTCGGATCGACGACTGTGGGTGAAAGCAGGTTCGCAGGCGTTAACGCCGTCTTGCCCTCATCTTCCGCAATCCCGCGGTAGCCCCAGTGAATGGGAATGCCAATCTGATACGTCTTCTTGCCATCGATCATCATGTGCTTGATGCGCTTGGTGACCATGGCCTTTGCCTGATACGTGGCGCGGGCACTCGTTACCTTCAGCACCTCGCCGCCTCGGATACCCATCTCATCGGCAAGCTCTGCCGGCACTTCGATAAACGGCTCCGGCACGAGCTGCACATTCATCGGATTGTTCTTCGTCCAGTAGTGATAGTGCTCCGTGAGGCGATAGGTTGTGCAGACAATGTTGTAATCCTTGGCCGTCCCATATTTGTCGGCCTCCGTCTTGAATTTCTTCACGACCGGATTGCTGGACTGCTGCGGATGAAGCGGGTTATCGACCGGGCTTTCGATCGGCTCGTAGTGCTCGGGGAAAGGTCCGTCGGCCATGGCGCCGAGCGGCACAAAAAGCCGCCCCACGCCCTCGGGATTCATGATGAACGGACCCATGTGATCTTTCGGGTGCGAATCGGCCTTGAAATCAGGCACATCGTTGCCAACCCATTTTCCCGCAGCCTCGTTCCACCAGACTTGTTTGCGCGACGCATCCCAGGGCTTGCCATCGGGATCGCAGGACGCGCGGTTGTACATCACGCGACGGTTGGCCGGCCAGGAAAATCCCCAATTTGGATAGATTCCCAGCCCCGAGGGGTCTTCCGTGCCGCGCCGGGCCGCGAGATTGCCTGCCTCGGTGAACGAGCCGCAGTACAACCAGTTGCCGGAGGAAGTCGTGCCGTCATCCTTGAGCCAGGCGTAGCCGGGAACCTGTTGTCCCGTCTTGATCTGTTGTTTGGTAACCGGATCTTCCAGATCGGCCAGAGCCTTGCCGTTGATCTCCTTCGCCACTTCGGTCAACGATGGATTCAGCGGGTTGGTGTAATTCCATGACGCGTGAAGAATGGCGTCGGGGAACTTGCCGCCGTCCTTCTGATACAACTCGCGAACCTTCAGAAAGATGCGCGCCAGTATTTCCTGATCGACTCTGGCGTCTCCCGGCAAGGGTAAGGCAGCGTTTTTCCATTGCAGCCAACGCGCGGAATTGACAAACGTGCCGTCCTTTTCCGCGAAGCCCGCACAGGGCAACCGGTACACGGTAGTCTGGATTTTCTTCATTTCGTCCGCGTTGATGCCGGGCGACTTCCAGAACTCACTGGTTTCATCCGGATAAATTTCGCCGACGACCAGCCAGTCGGCTTTCTTCAGCGCTTCGATGTTTTTTCTCGAATCGGGGCCGATGGACACGCCGTTCATCCCGAAAGCAAAGATACCTTTGACGATCCCGCGATACATGTTGTCCCAGATGTAGGTCCAGGAATAGTTGCGATCGACTTTCGGCAAGTAGTGGAAGGCCCAGTCGTTCTGTTTGGTGGCTGCGTCGCCATACATGGCCTTCAGGAAGCTGACGGCGAATTTGGGCGTATTCGACCAGTAATTCCACGAATCCCACACATGGGGTTTCGAAGACTTCGGCGTAATCCGTTCAAGGTAAGTCTTGAAATCCGTGTCCGCGGGAACCGGAACCTTCAGATAGCCCGGCAGAATGTCAAAAATGCCGGCCAAGTCCGTTGCGCCCTGAATGTTGGAGTGTCCGCGAAGGGCATTCACGCCGCCGCCCGCGCGGCCGACGTTGCCGAGCAGAAGCTGGAGCATCGCCGCAGCGCGAATGATCTGCGTGCCGAAAGAGTGCTGCGTCCATCCCACGGCGTAAATGATGGTGGCGGCCTTCTTCATGTCGCCGTCTTTGCGCACGGAAGTAAACAGGTCCGCGGCCTTCAGAAATTGATCCTTGGGGATCCCCGTGATGCGCTCGACCATCTCCGGCGTATAGCGGCTGTACTGCGCGCGGAGAAGTTGATAGACGCAGCGCGGATGCTGCAGCGTCAGGTCGTAGGCGATATTTTCCGGAAGATGCGGAGGAGGAGCGGGTTTTCCGTTGGAGGAGGCTGCTGCCGGCTTCGCGGCCTGCGCGGAACCGCTCTTCGCGGAGGCCGCCTTGCCGCTTAGGTCACCACCCTCCTGGTAATTCCAGGTGGACTTATCGTAGGTCTGAGTAGCGTGGTCGAAACCGGAGTAGAGACCGTCCTCCGGCAGCTTGAATCCATCCTTCACCACGAATGAGGCATTCGTATAATTGAGGAGATACTCTTTGGCGATACGATGGTTCTCGAGCGCGTAATGAATCACTCCGCCGAGAAACGCAATGTCCGAACCGGCGCGAATCTGGCAAAAAAGATCGGCAACGGAAGCGGTGCGCGTAAAGCGTGGATCCACGACAATCATTTTGGCGTTGCGCGTGCGTTTCGCCTCGATAGCCCACTTGAATCCGCAGGGATGATTCTCAGCAGGATTACCGCCCATGATCAACATCATGTCGGTATTCTTGATGTCGACCCAGCCGTTGGTCATCGCGCCGCGGCCAAACGTTGGTCCCAAACTTGAGACCGTGGGGCCGTGTCAAACTCTGGCCTGGTTTTCCAGATGCACGACCCCCAGGGCGCGCATCGATTTCACAGCCAGGAAATTGAATTCATTGGTGTCCGTGCAACCGCCGGTCCAGGCAATCGATTCCAGCCGGTTAACGGTGTGGCCCGCGGCATCCTTCTCGATGAAAGTATCGTCGCGGGTCTTCTTCACGCGCTGTGCGATTTCCGCGATCGCATCGTCCCACGATATATCTTCCCAATCTGTTCCGCCCGGGCGCCGCACCTGCGGCTTCACCAATCGCCGCTCATTTAATATGTCTTGCTCGAGTGACGCTCCCTTTGGACACAGCGTCCCGCGATTAATCGGATGGTCCGGGTCGCCCTCGACGTGTATCACCTGCGGCGTCACGTTCTTCGCGCGGTCCCCAATGGTATAGATGATGACGCCGCAGCTCACCGCGCAATACGGACACGTTGACCGCGTCTCATTGGCCCGCGCGATCTTCAGCGTCCGGAGTTGCGCAAACGCCGGCTTCAGATCGAATCCGAAGACCGCGGCTGCAGCTCCGCCAATGGTCGTCAACTTCAGGAAGTCACGGCGGGTAGGGTTCATGCTGGGCCCCCATCCGCGAGCAGTGAAGTAAGGTAGGGAGCGTCTCGCGGAAGTTACTTAATAGAACTTGCGAGCCAATGTGTCAAGGACGATTGTGGGGAACCCGGAACGCCCCGTGGCCACCAAATTGCCGATATTCAAACGCATTCCAACAGCATCTAAATCAAATTGATCGATTTTGCGTGATCGGCGAGTTGCTCGCGGAAGTTCGGGTGGGCGATGCTCATCAGCAGCTCGGCGCGCTCCTTGGTCGATCTCCCCCTCAGGTTCACGCACCCGTACTCCGTCACAATGTGTTCCACATCCATGCGCGTGTCCGTGGCCATTTGAACGCGGGGAACGATACACGAAATCGTGGCCTTCTTGGCCGCGGACTTGAGGGCGATAAAGGATTTGCCGCCTTTGGAAAAAGCGGCGCCTTTCACGAAATCGAATTGACCGCCGGAGCCGCTGTATTGGTGCCCGTTGATGAACTCCGCGTTCACTTGGCCGTAGAGGTCGATCTCAATGGCCGTGTTTACGCTCATCAGCCGGTCGTGCTGGGCGATGATGCGGATGTCGTTCACGTAGGCGGACGAATAGCTTTCCATGGCGGGATTGTCGTTCATGAACGCGTACATGTCGGCGTCGCCCATGGCGATGGTGAACACGTGTTTCCGCGGGTGCAGCGTTTTTTTCTGGCCGTTGATCACCCCGCTGCGGATCAATCCCACGAACGCGGGGCTAAACAGCTCGGAGTGAACTCCCAAATCGTTGCGATGCGCCAGGTGGTGGGCCACCGCATTCGGCAGATTCCCGATCCCCAGTTGGAGCGTGGCCCCATCAGGAATCTGGTCGGCGATGAACTTGCCGATTGTCAAGGAATCCTCATCGGGCGGCTTCGATGGGATTTCCGGCAGCGGCACGTGGTTTTCGACGATGGCATGCACTTCGGAAATGTGCACGGGCGAATCGCCGAACACTCGTGGCATGTTTTTGTTTACTTCGACGATTACGCGGTCGCACTTCCGGATCACGGTGGACGCAAAATCGTTGTTGGTCCCCAGACTGAAGTGCCCGGAGGCATCCATGGGCGAAACCGTGACGAGAAACGTATTGACGTGCACGTGCTCGGTCAGCGCCCGGGGGATCTGCGAGAAATTGCACGGGATGTAGCTCAGGTATTTACGGCCCTCGGAAATACCCTGATCGATGACCTTGCGGTCGGGTTCACCGATGAAAAAATTGCGCGCGTCCACTTTCCCCAGCACTTCCGGCCGCACAAAGGTCTCTCCGGCGTATTTCATGGAGTGCTGGTAATACAAAATTAAATCCTTTAAGTTGCCCGCGAGAACGCGGTCGGCAAAGGCGCGAGCCAAACCGGCCGGCATGCCCATGCCGAGTGCGATGCAAAGAATGCTTCCATTGCGAATCGATTCCACGGCAGTGGAAGCGGTCGTCAGTTTCTTGCGGTACTGGTCCTGCGGGGTTTGCGCTGACATGAGGGTCCTCGTTGGCGATCAATACGGATGAGTTCCGCGCGGAAGGAGGTCGCGGATAAAATAGACTGAATCATAGCGCTTCGTTTTGCAACCTGCTGCACCCGTTTGGGCAACACATGCCCTGGAACCGATTCCGCCCGGCGCCTCTCGGTCCTCCAGTCCTTCGGCTGCACGCCTTCTCGACATCCGCCCGCCGCAGCCCGCGGAGGGCGACTCTGCTCGCCCAAAATCCCCCCTCCGCGATAGAATGGATGTGACTTCAGACCTGCCTCCATCATCTGTTATTTTTAGAGGCTGCAATCCGTAGGGTAGTGTGAAGCCGGCCAATCAGAAGGAGCAGGAGCGCTAGTGGCGACTCCAATGAATTCCCCAAGACCCGACCTCGGCTCGTTGCGCATTGGTGACGGCCAGCGCAAGAGTTCCGGCACGGGCAAGCGCGTCATCTACGCGGCCATACCCGTGCTCATCTTCGCAGGCATCGTCGCGGCCGCCTTTGCTCTCCGCAGTCAGAAGCCGGTGGTGGAGGTTGCGACCGCCGCGAAGCCTGAAGCGGGTGGCCGCCAGGCGCTGCTAAATGCCAGCGGCTACATCACGCCGCGCCGCCGCGCCACCATCGCTGCCAAGATTACCGGCCGCGTCACCGGCGTCTTCTTCGACGAAGGCACCCGCGTCGCCCAGGGCCAGCTCCTCGCCACGCTTGATGATTCCGACGTCAAGCGCTCCCTTGATTCCACCAAAGCCGACCGCGACGCGGCCCAAGCCGCCATTGCCGACTTCGAGGTCCAGCTCAAGAATGCACAAATTGGGCTTCACCGTGCCGAGCAACTCCAGAAAGCCGGCGTCCAGACACAGGAAGCCCTCGACAACGCCGCGACATCTGCGGAGAGCCTGAAGGCCAAAATTACGCTGGCCAAACAGCAAGTGGCGGCCTCTGAAGCACGCATCGGCGTGGCCCAGCAGGCCGTGGACAACTGCACCATTCGCGCACCGTTTGCGGGCATCGTCGTATCCAAGGACGCTCAGGTTGGCGAGATGGTCTCACCCATTTCCGCTGGTGGCGGCTTTACCCGCACCGGGATCGCCACCATCGTCGATATGCACTCCAACGAAATCGAAGTTGACGTCAACGAGTCGTATATCGCTCGCGTGGAAAACGGCCAGCAGGTCACTGCCACGCTGGATGCTTATCCGGACAAGCCGTTTCCCGCTAAAGTGCGCACCGTTATTCCCACGGCCGATCGCCAGAAGGCCACCGTCAAAGTCCGTATCACCATCATCGACCTGGAAAAATACAATTTTATTTTGCCGGATATGGGCGTGAAAGTTGCTTTCCTGGAAAACGAGCAGCCCGCCGCAAAGGACAAGGCCAAAGACAAAGGGCCGCAAGCCGTTGCGTTCATTCCCAAGAACGCGGTGCGTTCCGACTCCGGCGCTTCTTTCGTTTTTAGGGTCCAGGACGGAAAAGTGGAACGCCGCGCCGTGAGCCTCGGTCTGGACCGCGGCACGGAAGTTGCGGTCTTGTCCGGTATTGCGCCCGGCGACTCTTTGGTTGTCAAGGGGCCCGAAGGTTTGCACGATGGCGACAGAGTCGAAATTCGATAGTAGCGGCGGGGCTTATCCCGCCAGCAGGAGCCAAGCATGATACGCGTCGATGGAAACAGCGATTCTGCCAGCCTCATCCGGGTCCGCGGTCTGAACAAGACCTACAGCCGCGGCGGCGAAAAGATCCAGGTCTTGCAGGGTCTGAACCTCGACGTGGACAAGGGTGACTTCGTGGCCTTCATGGGCCCCAGCGGCTCCGGCAAGACCACGCTGCTCAATCTGCTCGGGGGTCTCGACGTCCCCTCCGCGGGCAGCATCACCGTTGACGGCGACGAGATCACCCACATGTCCGGCCGTAAGCTCACCCACTGGCGCGCCCGCCATGTCGGTTTTATTTTTCAGATGTACAACCTCATTCCCGTGCTCACTGCCTATCAAAACGTCGAGCTTCCGCTGCTCTTGACCAAGCTCTCCAAAGCGGAGCGCCGCAAGCATGTGGAAACCGCGCTCGCCGTCGTCAATCTGACCGATCGCATGCATCACTACCCGCGGCAGCTCTCCGGCGGACAGGAGCAGCGCGTCACCATCGCTCGCGCCATCGTCTCCGACCCGACCTTCCTACTGTGCGACGAGCCGACCGGGGACTTGGACCGCAAGAGCGCCGACGAAATCATGGCGCTCATCGACGAGCTCATCGGCAAGTACAACAAAACCATCTTGATGGTCACGCACGACCCGGTCGTCGCCGCTCGCGCGCACACCACTCTGCATCTGGAAAAGGGCGTCCTGGTCGAAGGAAAGTCTTCTCGGGAAACCGCCATGGCCGGAGGTGCGGTATGAAATATAGCCGGCTCATCTTTGCCAACCTCTTCCGCAAGAAAATTCGCCTGATCCTCACGATTGGGTCGTTCGCGGTGGCTTTGTTCCTCTTCGCTTTCCTCGCTGTCGTCAAGAGCGCTTTCAGCCGTGGCACGGAAGTAGCCGGCGCGGACCGCCTGGTTACCATCAATCGCATCTCCATCATTCAGCCGCTACCGCTTTCCTATCGCGAGAAAATCCTGCGCATTTCCGGCGTCAAGGCCGTCACTCACAATAACTGGTTCGGTGGCGTCTACCAGGATGAGAAAAACTTCTTCCCACAATTCGCCATCGACATCGAGAACCAGCGCCAGGTCATCCCTGAGCTCAAGGTTCCCGACGACCAATGGAATAATTTCGTCAAGGATCGCCAGGGCGCCATCGCCGGCGCGAAAACGGCGCAACGTTTCGGCTGGAAAATCGGCGACCGCATTCCCATCAAGAACGCGCTCTTCGGCGGCACCGGCACCTGGGAATTCAACCTGGATGGCATCTATCACGCCGAACGTGCCGGCGGCGATGAGAGCCAATTCTGGTTTCAGTGGGACTATTTCGAAGAGCGCATGCCGCAAAGCTTCAAAGGCAATGTTGGCTGGTACGTGATCAAGCTCAATAGTCCGGACGATGCCGTCGGCGTCGCCAAGGCCGTTGACGACATGGCCGCGAACTCTTCTTTCGAAACCAAGACGGAAACCGAGTCCGCCTTCGCCGCCAGTTGGGTCAAGCAATTTGGCAACATCGAATTTCTTATACTGACGATTGGCAGCGTGGTTTTTTTCACCCTTCTCCTGGTCACCGGCAACACCATGGCCATCTCTGTCCGCGAGCGTACCAGCGAACTTGCCGTCCTCAAAGCCATCGGCTTCACGGATCGCACCGTTCTCTTCCTGGTTCTCTCGGAATCCCTGGTGATCGCCCTTGTCGGCGGCATCTTCGGACTCGCTCTGGCCACTCTCGCGGTTCCGGTACTCGGCGCCGCCCTAAACGGCTTGCTGCCCACTCTGATTCTCTCGACCACGATTCTATCTGGGGGACTTGGTTTCGCGATTCTCGTCGGTGCGGTCAGCGGTCTGCTCCCTGGCATCGGCGCCATGCGCATGCGCGTAGTCAATGCGCTTCGGAGGGTCTGAAATGGCAATTCCCGTCGTTTACAATTTTCGCAGCGTCAAGGCCCGTTGGACCTCCGCCATCGTCGCGGTAATGGGTATTGCGGGCACCGTCGGCGTCTTCATCGCCATGCTCTCCCTTGCTCGCGGCTTCAGGGCCACCTTGATTTCCTCCGGTTCCGAAGACAACGCCATTCTCATGCGCGCAGGCGCCACTTCAGAAATGATGAGTGGTGTCGGACTCGATTCCGTGAAGATCATTCAGGATGCCCCCGGCGTCGCGCGTTCCTCGGAAGGCCCGCTGGTCACCTCCGAAGTGGTGGTGATCGCGCCCTTTCCACTGCGCGCGACCGGCACGGACGCCAACGTCCAGGTCCGCGGCGTCTCCGCGAATGTGCTCGCAGTTCGAAAGAATGTGAAGATGGCGTCAGGCCGAATGTTTCAACCCGGTCTTTCCGAACTCGTCGTCGGCAGCAATGCCGCCACTACTTACTCCGGCTTGACGCTCGGAAACACCGTCAACTTCGGGGGCGGCCACTGGCAGGTCGTCGGCGTCTTCGACGCCGGTGGCAGCGCCTTCGATTCGGAAGTTTGGTGCGACGCCCGCGTCCTCGACGACGTCTACAAGCGGCCCACCAACGTGTTCCAGTCCGTCACGGTTCATCTGACGGCCCCCGGAGCCTTGCAGCAGTTCAAGGACTACGTCACCGCCGATCCGCGCCTCAATCTCGACGTCAGCCGCGAAATCGACTATTACGCCAAGCAATCCACGCGCATGACCCAGCTCATCACCATTCTCGGCGGACTCGTCGCTTCCGTCATGGCCATCGGCGCGGTCTTCGGCGCCCTCAATACCATGTACTCCGCTGTAGCTGAGCGCGGCCGCGAAATCGCCACGATGCGCGCCTTGGGTTTCGGCGCCACAGCCGTCGTATTCTCCTTCCTTATCGAAGCGCTACTCATCTCTTTCGTCGGCGGCGGGCTCGGCTGTCTCGCCGTTCTCCCCTTGAACGGCCTAACCACCGGCGCGATGAACTGGCAGACATTTTCCCATCTCGCGTTCGCGTTCAAGATCACGCCCGAATTGCTTGTGAAGGGTATTTTCTTCGCTCTTGCCATGGGTCTCATCGGCGGCCTGCTGCCGGCCGTCCGCGCAGCCAGCCGCCCCGTTGCGAGTGCCCTCCGCGAACTGTAGAAGTCATGGGGATCTGCGGCTCCGGAGCTGTGCCCAATGGAATGTGCAGGAACGGAAAAAACGGCGGAGACAGAGCCTCATCGGTCTGTTGGTGCTTATCGGCTATTTCAACGGCCTGCGGAGTTTCGCGAAAATGGAAAGAGGCCCACGAGTGAGCCTCTCCGCGCTTCACAGTCTTTGCCGATCTGCTTAATCCGCGAGTCTCAGCTTTTCCATGTAAACATTGAATGCGGCCTTTACCTTGGCGGGATCCGGCGGTTTGCCCTTCGCTTCCGTGATCGGGGTGATGAACTGATCCATGGCTTTGTCGATTTCATCGAACAGTTGGCGGTTGGTCTTCGCCAGCGCGGTATCGCCTCCGTACTCTTCCGCTTTGTCCCAAAGTCTTTCCAGTATCGTCCCCAGTTCCGCGGCTGCTGCCAAGTCGCCCTTTTGGAAGTCGGCGTACATGTGTTGTGCCAGAGCGCGGTACGCTCCCATTTTTGAGATATCCACGCCATTCTTTTGTGCGACCTTCTTCTCTTGCGCCGATGTCAATCCACCGGCAGCGAGGGCCAGCAAGAATGCGAAGAACAGGAAGGAAAGTGGTCTGCTCGTTCTACCGAGAGGGTATTTCATTGCGTCTCCTGCATTCGCGCGTGATCGTGTTCCACGAACACCTAAATCCGTGTGAACTCTTGTGTTTCCTAGTTTTGTAGCACGAATCGAAAGAATGTGAACCCTGCCGCTGCGCCCATCTGTGAGCAAAAAGGTACGTACACAGCAGGAGTCCCTCGAATCGGTCTCGTCCGTTCCGCGGAGTTCTTCGCTGCAGGCGTGGAGCGGGCTCAAGCTCGCCGTGGAGTGGAACCCATGTCCAACTTTTTAACGTCATTTGCGAATCGGTGTTTTATTCTTGGGCATGATGTCCCTTGACGATTCCATGACCGCGAATCTAGCCTGGGTGAGAGGGATATTGGGAACGGTATGAGTGCAATGGGAAAAACGACTGGGGACACGCGCCGCTGCGTATTTTGCGGCAAGCCCATGGCGGCGCATCTGACGCAGTGCCCCTTTTGCCGCGAGGCGGTTCCGCAGGTGCAAGTGTCTCGCCGTACCGGTTCCAATGGACGCCGTCAGATCCGGCACGGGCTGCTCTACATGCTTCTCGGAGCCGTGATTCACTATTTCGCCGGCGGCTACGGCGCTCCTTTTTTTCAGATTCCCTTGCCCGCGCCGGTGATGCCGCTGGTGACGCAGTACCTCACGCCGCTGCTTTTCCTGGGTGGCCTGGGATTCACGATCTACGGCCTCTTTCTGCGAATAAGATCTTGACCCACGTCCGCCGGATTGGCGTTGGCATTCGAACCGTACTTCTTCCCGAATACCAGAAAAGAACTAATGCGCAATCGAGGGAACCTGTCCGAAAGGCCAGCGTGACCGATTGGGGGAGTACTCTCCTCCTGAATCCACTCCCTGCTGAATACACTGTGGCCTACTGAGGAAAGCGAGGCCGGGTCCGGCAGCCTCCAGTCATTTCGCGAAGCTTTCTACTAAGGAGTCAAAATGAAAAGAAATTTCTTGGCGGTTCTGTTTGCAACGTGCGCGGTTTTGTTGCTTGTGACCGTGGGTGCAGGTCGAGCTGTGGCGCAAGGTCCCGCGGGCGCGGGCGCATCCGGTGCAGCGCAGAGAAGTTCGAGCGCCTCGGGATCGCATAGCTCCCATTCCCTGAATCCCATCAAGTGGGTGAAGAAAGACAAGGATTCCAAAAATTCCGCCGATTTGAACGGCAGCCGGAACGACATCGAAAAGAAGCTGACGCCGAAGCTGCAGGCCCAGGGTATTTTGCCGGCCAATTCGAACGCCACGGATGCGTGCGCACCTTTCACGGCACTGAACGAGTGTCTTGCCGCGCTCCACGCCAGCCACAATCTTGGGTTGGAGTTCAACTGTCTGCGCGCGAATGTGACCGGCGTGCAGACCAACGCTGATCTGTCCGGGTGCAAAGGCGCGATCGGCGACAAGGCGCAGAGCCTGAACAAGGCCATCCACGAGCTGAATTCCAGTGCGGATGCAAAGGGAGCGACCAAGAACGCCGAGCAGCAGGCCAAGGACGATCTCAAGGATCTCGGCGCGTAAGGCCGAAGCCGGAGAAAAATCTCAACGCGGTTGAAGGGATTTTTCGGCGAAGGCCGAAAAAACCGCGAAATCGAAACGGGGCGAAGGCCGGCGACTATGGCTTTCGCCCTTATTTTTTGAATTCCAGAGCCGTTCGGTAAAAATCTTAGGCCAAGCGCATACCAATTGCATCTAGCCGGATGCTGCGGCAGCGGGGGGAGTCGTGACCGGCGGTGAGGCGGAGGAAGCAGCGGCGGAGGCGGAGGATGAGGCGGACAGCGGGACATCGGTGTCCGAGGTGGCAGCGGCGGCGGTCGCGCGGTAGCGGACGATGAGCAGCGTGAGGTCGTCGGCCTGATGGGCGCCGCGGGCGAAGTTTTCAACGGCTTCGAGGACGCATTTCTGGAGATCTTCGAGGGGGCACTCGATCTGGCCGGTGAGGAGTTCCTTGAGGCGCGGGATGCCGAACATCTGCTCGTCGGGATCCATGGCCTCGGTGACGCCGTCGCTGAAGAGCACCAGGGTGTCCCCCGGCTCGAGCTTCAGGCAAACGGCGGTGTATTCGGCTTCGGGAACGAGGCCGACGGGATAGGAGCCTTCGGTGAAGGCTTCTTCGGCGACGCCGCGGCGAATCAGGAAAGGCGAAGGATGGCCGGCGTTGATGAATTCGAGATGGCCTTCCTGATCGAGAATGCCGAAGAACATGGTGGCGTAGCGTCCGATCTCCGAGTGATCGCAAAGGAAGCGATTGACGTGATTGAAGACGCGCGCGGGATCGGTGCCGAGCGTCATCGCTGAGAGCGCGCCCTGCAGCATGGTGGTGAGCAGCGCAGCGCCCAGTCCTTTGCCGGAAACGTCCGCGATGAGAAACGCGGTGCGGCCATCGCTGAGCGGGAAGACGTCGAAGTAATCTCCCCCGACCGATAAGCAGGGAAGATTGAAGCCGGTAACGGCGAGGTGCGGGTATTCGCGGAAATCGCGCGGCAGAAGCGCCTGCTGAATGTCGCGGGCGATATTGATTTCCTGCTCGAGGCGCTGGCGTTCGCGTTCGCGTTCGACGAGGCGGGCATTGTCCAGAATGCTGGCGGCGTCGGCGGCCAGGGCGTCCAGGATTTGGCGGTCGAGCTTGGAGAAAGCCGCGGGGCGGCGCGAATCCAAGTACAGAATGCCGAGGAAATCCCCGCGCTTGATGTTGATCATGGACTCCTGGGTGTTCGCGCGGGACATGGCGAAAAGAGGAATCACGACGACGGCGCGCAAGCGCTGTGCGACGATGCTCTGCGCGGCCTGCAAATCCACATCGGCTTGCGCGAGGTCTTCGGTGATGACCGGAGAATTCTGCTTCATCGCGAGTTGGATGGCGGTCTGGCTGGGCGAGACGCTTTCGGGAGGCAGCCGAAGTCCGCCGCTGCGCCGCGCGAGTTTCACTTTGAGCGCGCCGTGGGCATCGGCTTCGAGGAGCAAGCCACGATCGGCGTCGGTGACGGAGACGGCGTGATCCAACATGTGGCCCAGCACGACGTCGAGCGGAAGCTGCGAGTGCAGCAGAGAGGTCGCTTCCAGGAGGCGCTTGAGCTTGACCAGGCCGCCGCCGGTCGGCTCCGAGCTGGTGATGTGCTCCATGCGCGTGAGGAGTTGCGGAAGGGAATCCTCGTCCGAACTCTTGCCGGAGCGGAAGATGATCTCGTAAGAATCGTCGAGGCCGAAACTGATCGAGTCGCCATCCTGCAACTCGCGGCCTTCGACTTTTTCGCCGTTGACGAAGAGGCCGCGGCGCTGGCCGCGATCCTCGACGTAGAAGCGATTAGCTTCGATGACCACCGCGGCGCAGTTGCGGGAGATGCGGCGGTCGGAGAGTTGCAAGTGGTTGCCGGTCTCGGCGCCGCGGCCAATCATAAAAGGCGTTTGGGTGATACGGACGTAGCGGCGCGCGCCGTCCGGGGAGACGACTTCGAGAACTGCTTCACCAGCTAGGGGTACGGTGTCTGGCATGGGCCACTCGGTGCGGAATTGTAGCATGCGAAGCGGTGGCTTGTGACTGGTGGTGGGGCATCCCGCGTGGGCGCCATCGGGGAAAGCGCGCTATTTGTTTGGCGAAAAGGGATTCAGTAGTGCAACGCCAAGGGCCGCGAAATCGCGTTCGTTGCGCGTGGCCACGGTCAGGCCGTGGACCCTGGCGGTGGCGGCGATCATCGCATCCTCGACCAAGGTATCCGAATTGCCGTTGATGAGCCGCGCCCATTCGCGAAAACACAGCGCATCCATCGGCAAGACCTGGACGGAGTCTGCGAGCTGATCGACCCAGGACTCGATTTCCAGCGCCTTCGCGGCATCTTGCGCCCGAGTTCGCTCAATTCCGGCTTGCAGCTCACCCAAGGTGACGGCGGATAGGAAGAGTTGCTCGTCGCGCAATCCATTCAGCCAAGCGACGACGGCGCCATGCGGCTTGGGCTTCCGCAGTTCGGACACCACATTGGTGTCCAGTAGAAACTTCTTCACACGAGATCCACGGGCCGGCGGCGTAGCAGCCTGCCGCGTTCCGGAACCAAATCTTCAAAGCGCGGGGCAGCCGATCCCAGAAGAAGACTTTTCAAGCTGGGGCGAGCCGCCTTCTGCAGGCGGCGCCATTCCTCAATGGGGATGAGGACAGCCGTCTCGACGCCACGGCGCGTAACCACCTGCGGGCCCTTTTTGAGGGTGGAATCGAGGAATTCGCTGAAACGCGCCTTCGCATCTTGGACTTGCCAGGAAGCCATTGGTTACCTCCTCCCCCAATCTTATGACTAGTCATCTGCCTAGTCAAGTAGCGCTTGTCGCCCGGAAATACACACGGGCAAACGGCCGTTAGGCGGCCGATGATTGGGGCGCCGGAGTCTTGAGCTTAGCGGGTTCGAGGTTCGGCAAAAAGGCGGTGAGGATGCCGATGGCGGGGAGGAAGGAGCAGAGCTGGTAGACAAAATTCAAATTGGTGAGATCGACGAGTTTGCCGAGGAGCGCCGCACCGATGCCGCCCATGCCAAAGGCGAAGCCGAAGAACAGACCGGAGACGGCGCCGATTCGTCCGGGCAGAAGTTCTTGGGCGTAGACGAGGATGGCGGAAAAGGCGGAGGCCAGGATCAGGCCGATGATGACGCTGAGAACGCTGGTCCAGAAAAGATTGCAATAGGGCAGGAGCAAAGTGAATGGCAGAACGCCGAGAATGGAAACCCAGATGACGTATTTGCGGCCGATCTTATCGCCCACCGGGCCGCCGATGATGGTGCCGGCGGCAGCGGCGCCGAGAAAAATGAAAAGGTGGAGCTGAGCGCTTTGGAGAGAAACCTGAAATTTGGCCATCAGATAAAACGTGTAATAGCTCATCAGGCTGGCCAGGTAGAAAAACTTCGAAAACATCAGAGCCATCAGGATGGCAAGAGAGAGCGCGATCTTGCCGGTGGGCAAGGCGGCGTGCGCATGCGCCGGAGGCATGGCGGCGAGACGCGCGGGATCGAGGGTGATGGATTTTAATGCACGAGTTTTGTGATGTTTCGTCCAAGTGCCGATGTTTGCGAGCAGGACAATCCCGAAAAAAGCCAGAAAGGAAAACCACGCGAGACTCGATTGCCCCTTGGTAAGCACGAAGGCGGCGAGGAGCGGGCCGAGCGCGGAGCCCGCGTTGCCGCCGGCCTGGAAAAGCGATTGCGCCGTGCCGTGCTGCCCGCCGGAAGCCATGCGCGCGACGCGGGAAGACTCGGGATGAAATACCGCGGAGCCGATACCCATGAGCGCCGCGGCGGCGAGAATTGTGCCGTAGCTGGGAGCCATCGCAAATGCCAACAGACCAGCAAGGGTGATGCCCATTCCGATGGCCAGGGAATACGGTTGGGGGCGGCGGTCGGTATAGAGACCAACGAGGGGCTGGAGGATGGAGGCGGTCAATTGCAACGTGAGGGCGATCAGGCCCACCTGCCCGAAATCAAGATGGAAGGAGTTTTTGAGAAGCGGATAAATCGCGGGGATCACGGATTGAACCGTGTCGTTCAAGAGGTGGCAGAAACTAATGGTTAGAAGAATTTTGAAGACGGTCTTCTCGCCGGTGTCTGCCGGAGCGGCTGCTCGAATGGCAGTCAAGTTTGTGTCGCTAGCCATCTAGAGCCGGAGTCGCTGAACCACTGGTGAAGGGCCACATTGTTCTTACCGGACTGCCGAAGCCAGGCGGCGCGAAACGTAGTCGGTGACGTAGGCGTCGAAGAGATCATTCAGGCGCTCGCAGACCGGGCCGGGCGTGGGGATTTTGTTGCCTGCGATTTCGCCTACGCTGATGAGATTGCGGTTTGTGGAAGAGATAAAGACTTCGTCGGCGGAGTACAGGTCTTCGGGGCGAAGCGCCTGCTCGAGGACGGAAACGCCGGCCTCCGGCGCGATTTCCATGAGGATGCCGCGGGTGACGCCTTCGAGGCAGCCGGAGTTCAGCGGCGGCGTGAGAATTTTCTCGTTCTTTACGGCGAAGATATTTGCGGAAGTGCATTCGGCAACTTCGCCGCGCTCGTTAAGCATGACGACTTCATCGAACCCTTCTCTGATAGCTTCGGAAACGGCCCAAACATTATTGAGCCAGGAGATGCTCTTTACGCCCGCCAGGGGAGACGCGGCGTGGCGGCCGTGTTCGCGGAGCGCGAGGCGCACGGTTTCGCGATGCTCCGGGAGGCCGGCGGAATAAATGATGAGGTCGACCTGCGGATGATTTTCCTCGCTCTGCCAGAAGCCCACGGTGTTGTAGACCAGATAAATGCGGGCGCAACCTTCGGTTACCGTGTTGGCGCGAATGACTTCGTCGAGATGCACGCGCACTTTGGCCGCGGTGTAGGGCATGGGGAGGCGGGTGAGGGCGGCGTCTTTTTCCAGGCGGCGCCAGTGGCGCTCGTAGGCGAAGGCCTCGCCGCGGGAGATGCGCAGCGTGGTGAAGATGCCCCAGCCGCAGATCAGACCGGCCTGTCCGGGAGAAAGGCGAACTTTCTCGATGGGCAGCAAGGTGTCGTTATGAAAGACGTGCGGGTGAATCACGAGCGATCCCTCCGGATCGGGGCCAGAATCTCTATTGTAGCCGAAGTCCCGCTGGCGTGGGGAGGATCGAGGCAGCCCCGTATCAAGAAAGGATGCGCTGGAGAAGTTGCAGACGGGTGGCTTGAGAGGCGGCTGAGGTCTAGGGTTTGCAGCTAGCGGGGAGGAGCAGCGACTGGCCTGCGAAGATCAGGTTGGCATCGTGGACGGACGGATTCGCGTGCGCGATGCAGGACCAGAAGGAAGCATGGCCGAGCTGGGTTTGCGCAATCTTTGAGAGCGTGTCGCCTTTTTGCACGGTGATTTTTGTTGCTGTCCGGAGAGAAGAGACGGCCGCGGGCAGGTAAATCTGCGAGCCTGCCACGATGTGGTTGGCGTCAACGATGCCCGGATTGACGGCGAGCAGGTCGTGCCAGCGAAGACCTTTGCCGAGGTTCTGCTGCGCAAGTTTCCAGAGGGAGTCTCCCGGCTTCACCGTCACGACATTTAATTTCGCCGGAGCGGCGGGAGCGATAGGTGCGGCCGGCTGCGAAGGCGTCAAGCGAATGGCCGGCGGGCGCGAAGGCATGACGACCGCAGGAGCCGAGAAGAAAACTTTCGGGCGCTCGAAAGGCGAGCGCTTCACCGGAGGCTGGTAAGGAGCGAAGTGCGGTGGAGCAGGACTGGAAACCGGCGGACCCAGTGGCATCACCGGTGGCTTCGGCGAAGCGAGCACCGGCGCATCGGCGAACGGAAGATGGAACTCTGCGGACCGCTGAAGTTTTTGCGTCTCCTTTTGCTCGCGGAAACGGCGCGCAATGTCACCGAGGGGAGCGTCGCGGGGAAGTGACTGCGCGTCGACAGCTTCCTGGGATTTTTCCGCCGAGGGAGGAGCCAGTTGATTCTTCTTCGCTTCCACCTGAGCGCGATCTTCCGGCGTTAGAATCTGAGCGCGCTTTAGATCCTGCTCGGTGTAGACGTGCTTGGATTTTTTTTGCTTACTTTGTTTTTGGGAGCGTTCCTGACGAGCCGCATCGGCGACATCCTGAGCGGAGCACTGGGTGGCGCCAAAAACAGCGCAGCAGACAAAGAGAATTCCGGGAGAGCACAAACGCAGGAATCGGAGCGAGAGCCTCGCGGCTGTCGAAGGGCCCATCAAGAGAGGCGTGACGAGATCAGTTCTTAGCATGGCAAACCGACCACGGGGGGACACTGCTTAATAAAAATAATACCAAAATCCAGGCCTTTTGGGAAGAAGGATTTTCGGGCAGGGCCGCCATCCCTCGGCCCGGGGTCCTGAGAAGAAGCCCCTTGATTTTCGGTGCACCGCCCGGCACTTCATGGCGATTTTCGCGAACATGTTCAGCAGACCCCGCAAATCATTCTCCAAGGAGTATGCTTCTTTTCTTGAATTCAGTTGGGGATTGACGGGCGCCTGTTGCGTTATGATCTGCCCTCAGTGGTTCCGCGGGGGCGCCGCAAGGAGAATGGAAAAAATGAGTAGCAAACAAGGCTTTTCACGCAGGCATTTCGTTTCCTCGGCGATCTCAGCCGCCACGATTTCTTGTTTACGGCCCGGGCCAGAACTTCTTACGGGTCTTACCTCTCCCAAGAGTGCAGTGCGTGAAATCACACAACAGTCCTCAGTTGCTCTGACGACGGCTCCACCTTGGCGGGACCAGGGCATTCTCAACCTGGCGAAGTCACCGCACGCCAAACTGAGGAACGTACCGGTGCATGCCGTTACGATCGCGAATGGTTTCTGGGCGCCGCGCCGCGAAGTCAACTTCAACAAGAGCATTCCTTCGATGGGCAAATTGCTGGAAGCCAACGGCCGCATGGACAATTTCCGCCGCCTGGTCGGGAAAAGCACCGCGGCGCAGCGCGGACCGGTGTACTCCGATTCCGATATTTACAAGTGGACGGAGGCCGCCGGCTTTGCTTTGCAATCCGGCGAGCGTCCCGAGCTCCGCGCGGCCGTCGACAAAATGGCCAAGGACGTCCTTGCCGCACAACAACCGGACGGATACTTGAACACCTATTACGCCGGCGACCGTGCCTCTCAGCGAATGGAGCCGAAGGTCCAGCAGTGGGGGCACGAGCTTTACAACATGGGCCATTTCTTGCAAGGCGCCACGGCTTATTACCGAGCTACCGGCGATCGGACGTTACTGGACGCAGGCATCCGCTTTGTAAATGACTTTCTTCTGCCCAGTTTCGGTCCGGCCTTGGATAAGAAACCCTTGTTCTCAGGCCATCCAGAAATGGAATTAGCTTTGGTCGAGCTATATCGAATGACCGGCGACAAGCGGCAACTCGATCTCGCGGGCTACCTGCTCGCAGGCGACTCGCGGATTCATGTGCAGCCTGCGGATTACGTCTATCATTTTTGCGGAACTCCCTTCACGTCACGAACACATCTCGAAGGTCACGCGGTGCGGGCCATGTACGCCTGCTCCGGCGCGGCCGACTATTACCTTGAAACCGGCGATCCCGCGTATTGGAAGACGCTCAACGTTTTGTGGCAGGATCTCGTCACCTCGCAGATGTACGTCACCGGCGGAGTAGGGGCCCGCAGCGACGGCGAAGCTTTCGGTGACCCTTATGAATTGCCCAATGCCCGGGCCTACGGGGAAAGTTGCGCGGCCATCGGAAATATGATGTGGAATTGGCGCATGCTCGCCGCCACTGGCGAAGCCAAATTCGCGGATGTCATGGAACGCGCGCTCTACAACGGCATCAATTCCGGCATGTCGCTGGACGGCACGCTCTACTGCTACCGCAATCCGCTGGCGTTTGATCCTTCCGGTGGCGACAAGATTCGCAACGAGTGGTACGACACCACTTGCTGCCCGCCGAATCTGGAGCGCACCTTAGCCTCGCTGCCGGGATACTTCTACAGCTCCAGCGGCGAAGGGATTTATTTGCACTTCTTCGATAGTTCTGAACTCGACTGGCATCTGGAAGGCGGCGTGGGCTTAAAAATCCGCCAGAAAACAAATTATCCGTGGGATGGCAGCGTGGAAATTACCGTCAGCCCCGCTGAACCCACGGAGTTCACATTCTTCCTGCGCATCCCTGGATGGACGGACAGCGCGCAAGTGGGCGTCAACGG
Source organism: Candidatus Acidiferrum sp. (assembly GCA_041495665.1). GTDB lineage: Bacteria > Acidobacteriota > Terriglobia > Acidiferrales > UBA7541 > Acidiferrum. Next base: position 2,210 of record JBGQDD010000004.1, on the reverse strand, counting down.
GAAGCCGGTTGCAGGCGCCACTCCCGGCCAGTATCTTCCGATTCGGCGGCGCTGGTCGGCCGGCGACGTCATCCGCGTGCAATTTAATATGAAACCACAGCTCCTTGAGTCCAACTCGCAAGTCATCGAGAACAATGGCCGCGTTGCCGTGCAGCGCGGACCGCTGGTGTATTGTTTGGAGCAAATCGACCAGCCGGCAGGCGTGGCTCTGAAGGATGTGGCGTTGAACCTGGGCCCGAAATCGAGCGCGCCATTCCAGGAAGAATTTCAGAAGGACCTGCTTGGTGGAATCATCCTGCTGCGCCATACCGGTGCAGCTTCTGGAGAATCTGCGGAGCACAGCCCCCTTTACTTCCGTTATTCCGGCGAGCCTAGAAAATCCAATCCTGTCTCTCTAACTTTCATTCCGTACTACGCGTGGGCCAACCGCAAGGCGACCCCCATGCAGGTTTGGACACCCGTATCACGGACATAGGCCTCGCCCGTAGCGAGCTTCGCACTAACAGTGGTGGCTCAGTTTCCGATTATCCGGTTACACAGCCAACTGACCGCTACTTCCAGACTCGCGGAGTGTGAGCCCTGATCGAATGTCCATCTCAGGAAGAGAAGAACGGGAGCAAGGCGGCATTCGTTGGACGTCAATCGCGGTCAAGGGAACCAAGACCAAGCGCCCCGCAGGAAGTCAGTAGAACACTCGAACCGAGCAGTTCCTGCCGAGGCAGAAGCATATGATGTGCGAGCAAGAGGACCAAATCGCGAATTCCTGTTGAGGAGGCAACTTCCATGAACTCTAGAATCTTCTTGTGCACGGCTGTGCTTGCACTGACGGCCTCGCTGTCTCCCGATCTGCGCGCCCAGACTCAAGCGGCGGCCCACTCGGCGCCTTTGACAATGATCCCCGCGAATTATCAGGCGCAAGAGGGATTCGTGGACGCTCATGGTGTGCTGATTTATTACTGGACCATCGGCCGTGGCGCACCGCTCGTGATCCTCCACGGCGGCCCGGGCGCATCGCACGATTATTTTCTTCCATATCTGCTGCCGCTGGCGCGCCAGAATCGGCTCATCTTCATTGACGAGCGCGGCTCCGGAAAATCCGAAAAGCTCGAAGACCCTAGGGGCTACACCGTCGAGAACATGGTGGAGGATGTCGAGGCCGTCCGCCAGGAACCGCACCTCGGAAAAATCTCCCTCCTCGGCCATTCCTTCGGCGGCGTTCCCGCACAAGCCTATGCGCTCAAGTATCAGCAAAACCTTACGCACCTGCTCCTCTGCAGCACGTTTGCCAGCACACACGAGATGAACGAGGTCTTCGTGCGAATGAAGGAAAAAATGACGCCTGGGCTGCGCGACCGCATCAATCAAATGGAGAAAGAAGGACTCTTCGGCCATGGCCCGGACTACCGTAAAGGCCGGTACACCGACGAATACATGATCGCCGCCTGGGGAGAAAGCTACTTTCCGTACCTCTATCAGAATCACCCCGATCCAAACTACGATCCGATCCAGAATGGCGTGACTTCGTGGGATTTATATCGCGAGATGTGGGGCTCGAACGGCGAATTCGTCATTGACGGAAACTTGAAGTCTGCCGAATACCTCGATCGCCTTTCGGCGATTACGATTCCCACCCTCATCATTGCAGGCGATCACGACGAATGCGATCCTTCGCTTTCCCGCGAAATGCATGAGAAAATTTCCGGTTCGCAACTCGTCATTCTGCCCAAGAGCGGCCACATGACCTTTGTGGATCAGCCCGGCCTCTTCCTTGCCGCCGTCGGTGATTTCCTATCCCATCCTTACACTCAGCCGGTGAAGTCAAAATAGCTCTCCGTGCCTAAGAAGAATAAGCAAGAAAAGAAGCACTTTAGATAGAAGGAGCTTCCAAGCAACTGTCTAAAACGAGGTATCCCAGGAACAGAACACGTGCCCGGTACACGAGCAAATCGAAAACTAACCTTCTTATTCCAGCGCCAAGTTCGTTGACAACATCGGCGGGGTACTTTATGATTCTTGTTTGTCTCAACTGGGAAAGGTGTGACTGAGCGCAATGAGGACGTACGTAGCCAAAGGTGAGGAAGCCGAAGCGCTGAAAGTGGGCGCGAACTGGTTTGTAGTGGACGCGACGAACGTGGTGCTGGGGCGCCTGGCGACCAAGGTCGCGCGCATGCTGATCGGCAAAGACAAGCCGAGTTTTACGCCGTACCTGG
>JBGQDD010000003.1:0-26681 GCA_041495665.1 Candidatus Acidiferrum sp. | reverse complement strand
GTTTTTAGTCGTCAGTGGATGAGAGGAAAAAGCGGGAGCAGAAAGCAGAAGCTAGAAATCAGATACTAGAAACTGGGAGGAGAAGAGGGCTGAGTACAGGGCCGGGGTCAAATCCATAGAAACAAAGAGGCTAGCGAAAGACAGCCCCACCCGAAGCCGTCTTTGGGGATCGGGGTGCGGCCACCCGCCAAGTCTACTCGGTGGAAGGGGCCGACGCCGTCACCCGATCTAGCCGACCGATTACCACCCTCCCGACCGCTTCTTGTGCTCGTAGTTGCTATCGTACGGTTCGGATGAGGTACTGGGGTTTCCGGGCCCCCAGTCCCATCCGCCCCTCGTCGGGCTAGGGGCAATTCGGGGATTAAGATAGGCAGGAGGTCTCTCGCAGATTGATTCCGCGACTTGCAACGCCCTGGAGATTTGCAGCTCAAAGAATTCCTTTCCCTTTACTCTGTGCGCCGCAAGGGAGTCGTGGATTCGCTGTTCGTGCCCCTCAGGGTCCGTGCTGACAAAGTACGCTTCTAGTTCAAATGGCGCGGGTACACCTGTTGCTGAGCTTAATTCAGCAATTCTTTCCTGAACCGGTCGCGTTGACAGGCCAATTTTGAGAAGACCTTTCATTTTCGGGTTTGAGAGAATGTAAATGTATCCATCGACAGGGACGTAATCGATGAGGACGCAGTTGCATCCAGTGCACTTGGGCTTACCTCGATTGCCTTTGATAATAGCCACTGTGTTTTCCCGACTGCATTGTTGACACCTGACTAGGATTTCCATGCTCTTAACCCTTTGCCCGTTCCCTGATCGAGGCGTACCTCGCTAGTTGTGGGCTTTGGCGGCGTACTCCAGAATCGATTTGCAGAGGTCTTCGAGCACGTTAGAGCGGAGGCCTTGTTTCCATCCCTCTGCTAGGATTGAACCGATGAAGAGGGCGTTCTTGCCAAATTGTCCTGCGTTTATGTCCCGGCTTTTCCTTATCTCATTATCAAGCGCATTCCATTTTTCTTGCCCTATATTATTCTGGATCACATCTCCCATATCCGTAACCCACATACAAACACGGTCATTCCGAAAAGTCTCTGTGGGCAATGGCGTCGGCTTATCAACCCCGGATAGACGCAGGAGAGTAAGGTTGTCTTTCTCATGCTGATCGCGTTTGTCTTTGGTTCCGCAGTCTTCTGTATCCCCGTCGAATAAGACGAAGGTAGGTATTTTCAAGAGCTCAGCAATTGCCAATGGCTGAATCATTTTGTTTTTTCCGCCTGTCGGTACTATGTGGCATCCAAACGACCTGAATAATTCCCACAGATCCAGCAGAGTGAGATATGTTTTTATGTAAGACTCATCTTCCAGCCCTTCTACCAAAATGAGCACACTTGAAAAAAACATCTCATTCACATTTACTTGGAGCGTTTGCTCTACTTTGAGTTCGATCGCCGATGGCGTTAGCTGCTCTTCGCCTCGGGCTTCCGAAATCTTCTTAGCCAGCTCTTTCAAGCCCACGAGCCCCACGCAAGTTTCTTGTGTCCGCTTATCTTTCCTTACGAGCCTGATGTCCTCGAAGCCGCGGCCCGACACGAAATGCGGGCTATGAGTGCAAACGATGACTTGGGAACTCTTCGTGGACAGTTTTTCGAGCACTGAGGCGAGGTGTTTCGCTTGTGGTGGGTGTTGGTGCAACTCCGGCTCCTCGCAGCCGAGAATCAGACGACTTCCTCCTCCACCTTGGCTAGCGGAGAGTTCCTGAAGGAGAGAAAATAGGAATGAGCGCTGGAGGCCATGACCAAACCGACTGAGATCGCCCCCGAAGCGTCCCTCCTTCGCTGACACCTGCGCTAGTGGTTCTGAGATGGAAACGTACTTGGCTGCTTCTGAGTGCCACTGGAGCTTTATACCTGCCTCCGGATGTGCCCACTCTTTAATTCGCGCATTAAGGGAATCAGAAAGTGTTCCCAATTCCTTTTCCATAGATTTAAGTAGGGCTTGGTAACTTTCCTCTGTTTGCGTTCGGAGTTCCCCTAGCACTTGATCAAAAGAGAGTCTTGACCTGACAGTCCTCTCAAGGAGAATTCCCAAAGCATTCTTCTTGGCCTCGAGTTGTTCTGTAGAAGCGTCCTTCACGGCAGGAATAAAGACCCACTGGACAAATTTTTGGAGCCGATTTGCACCTTTCGAGAATCCGTAAAATTCATCCGCGCTTCGTTCGAGTGAACATAGCTCCAGGTGAGACGATTCGTACGCGTGAAGGGCATCGACCATACCTGCCTTTGTGCCTGCCTCCGGCAGTTCGCCGAATCGCGAGCGTATCGAGCCATAAACGCTTCTGAGTTCGGAAACGGTGACTCCGGGTTTATCAGATCGAAAAAATTCGCTGAACTCCTTCATCACCAGCCGTTCGCCGTATTGACTTACGATGGCGCTCTTCGCCTGCTCGTCCCAGGTAGCTACAGCTGAAATGACGAGCTTGTCCTGCCTAAAATAGTGTTGGAACTCATCCTGTGCTTCTTTTTCCAGGTCGTTGAAGGTAACGGTGACTACGATTTCGCGCGAAGTATCCTTATGATGAAAATCTTCGTCGCGAAGAGTGATCAGATCTGTTGGTGATCCTGATGTGTCTCTAAAGAATATTCGCAATGCAGTCAGGACAGTTGATTTGCCGCTGCCGTTTGGGCCGACGAAGGCCGTGTAATCCCCGAATGGTATTGTTTCCCTCCGAAACGAGCGAAAATTCTCAATCAATATTTCAGCAATTTTCATTGGACTGGCCTGAAACGGGAGAATCAACTAGCGTTATCGGTATATACCAGCTATGAAGTATAAACAATGGCTTTGCCGGACGTGTGTGCCCCGCGCGCGGGCTGTGCAGCGGCACGAAGGGAAAGTGGGTAGTGGGCAGCGAGTAGTGGGTAGTGGAGCAAATGAAGAAGAAAGAGAGAGGTGAGTCCCTGGCCTTCTCCGGTATCAATTGACAAACGGATAGATCTCGTCGGCGATCCAATAATTTGCCAGAACAATGGCAAAGAGCGTTCCTATCAACCAAAGTCCCCAGCGCTGGCGCCTTAAGGCGCCGCCAAGAGATAGGCTCTGCATGGGAAGGTCCACAAAGTATGCGGCGCAGTAGCAAGCGTTGGCCAGCAGCGCAAGGATGGCAAGGAGCAGGAGCGATTGCAGCGTAAACGCCGGGCGGAAATGAGGCCAACTCGCTACAAGCCAGACCATAACGACCGCCGCGAGGACCAGGTTATAGACAACTCGGCGTGGCTCCCAAAATCGGATGGCGTCAGCGAAGAGCCCGCGAAACGGGCCAGATGGGGATTTGCGAAGATCTTGCGATTGAGTGGGAAGTGCGGTCTCCATCGGAGAGGTCTCCCGCCGCCTAAGCGAGGCGGATAGCACTAAGATACACCGCCGCTTCCTATTGTCAAGTACTTTATAACGTAAAGCATATTCTCTTGCGACTGCGGCGCGGTGGCCAGCGGGGTAAGGCAGGAGGCCTCCTCGTTCGGTAGGTACTGAAGTGTGCTTCGGATGAGACTACCCTTTCAGAAAAAGATTATCTTGAACATATTTTGCCAGGGTGGTGTTATGCGGGGCGGTCGCGCACAAATTACCGGAGGACGATGATGAGCGAGAGAAACAGTTCGAGTGCCATGGTGAATATGCCGGCACGTCGGCGATTGATCACGGGGGCGGCGTTTGCGTTTGGCGGTATAGCCTTGGGATCAACCGAGGCTTGGGCGGGAGCCGAGGAGGAGATTTCTCGAACAGCGGAAGCCATTCACCTAGAGCCTGTTTTCAAAGCGAGCCGGAAGCGCGTCTATGAAGCGCTCACCGACACTAAACAGTTCAACAGCGTGATGATGCTCAGTGCGGCTATGAAGTCCGGCATGGCCCCGGGAGCTAAGCCCACGGAGATCAGCCGTGAAGTGGGCGGCGCGTTCTTAGTCTTTGGCGGCTATATCACGGGACGACACATCGAACTTGTGCCGAACGAGCGAATCGTCCAAGCCTGGCGAACGGCTGGCTGGAACCCGGGCGTGTACTCGATTGCAAAGTTCGAGCTCGTGGAGCAAGGCACCGGAACCAAGATCGTTTTTGACCATACTGGTTTTCCCAAGGGCGAGGCGGAACACCTGGCGGCGGGATGGAAAGCCAATTACTGGGAGCCGCTCGAGAAATTTTTGGCTTAGGCGCTACTTTTTGAAGAGGTTTTCGAAGGCCTGGCGGGCGTCGGTGTGGCGCGGGGGTCCGACAGGGGGGGCGGAACCAGGGGCTGGCGGCTGAGTATAGGAAGTTGGCGCGGTATCTTTTTCGATGGTCATGCGGAATTCGTAGAAAGTGCAGGCGTTCTTGGCATCTTTGGGAGAGATGCGTTCCTGGACCGGCTGGGTGCATTCAAATTGCGCGCCGGAATCGAAAAAGCGGCACTGCTTGCAGCAGTGCAACTCGGTCTGGCACTTGGGACACGTGCCATTGGCATCGAACCCCGGGGTCAAGACGGCGCCACAACTGGCACAGCGTGCCCGCGTGACGGTGCCGACCATGCGCGGCGTACGGGGGCCGAATTGATCGGCGCCGCGCGGGCCGCCGGCAGGCGGCTTGCGGTCGTGCGGCTTGTCCTTCTTATCTTGCTTCTCCGCATCGCGGTAACCGCGGTGCCCGTACTTTCGATCCACAAATACCTCCGTCCGCCCGTTTCGACGGACTGCCACAACTACAACTCATGCTCTTGCGCTGACGCGCTTGCCAACTTGGCTTGTATCCAATCGGATTGTTACACTCGGCCGGACGGCGCACTCACTCACTAGAGATTGCTTGCAGAATTGCGAACGTCCAACGAGCAGGAGATGGGACCTTTATGTTTGTAGCCCTCTGGGAGTTCGAAGTCAAGCCGGGTGGTGAAGAAAGATTCGAGAAAGCCTATGGCCCGGATGGTGACTGGGCCCGGCTGTTCCGGAACGACTCGAACTACCGCGAGACTCGTCTCCTGCGTGATCCCTTGCGTCCTGCGATATACCTCACCCTCGATTTCTGGAGCTCCCGCCCGGCGTATGAAAAATTCCTAGCGGACCACGGCGCCGAATACAAGACGCTCGATGACGCCACTGAAGGGTTGACGAGCAACGAGCGGCGAATCGGCTGGTACGAACTTGTTGCTCCTTGAGCCGTGAGCAGAAAGCAAAGATCATCGAGTCCCGCCGGAGTTCTGCTTTCCCAACCACATCTGAATAAAACCGTCGGGTTCAAGATCCGGTTGCAGAAATTTTCTGGGCGCGCCGGCGGTGCGGAGCAGAGCTTCGGCGGCCAAATAGCCGCTGCGGACGGCGCCTTCCATCGTGGCGGGCCAACCAGTGTCGGTCCAATCTCCTGCGAGGAACAAGCGCGGCACGGAAGTTTGCTGCTTGGGGCGCCAGCGATCGACTCCGGGCTCGGGCGAAAATGTCGCGGCGGCTTCCTTGATGACGGTGGCCTTCACCAATTCGGCGTTACGGGCGGCGGGCAGTGCTTCACAGACTTCTTTGAGGCAGAGGTCGATGATCTCCTGGCGCGATTTCTGCAACAAATCATAAGACGCGCTGATGACGAGTTGGAGGTACTGCCCCGAGACGGGGTTATTCTCTTTTCCGTTCGAATCGGCGTAGAGGGCGGTCTTATTGAAGATCCACTGCGTGGTGGTGTCCAGGAGCGTCACGAACGGCTCATTCATAACCGGGCGGTCGAACCAGAAGTGCACGCCGGTGATTGGCGCGACTTTGATTTTGTCCAGATTGACGAGCGACGGATCGCTCTGCTTCACGCTTTCTGGCAACAGTTCCGCCAGCGCGGTGTGCGGCACGGCGAACACGTAAGCATCAGCCGTTTCTTCGCGTCCTTCGTCGAAGCGAACTCCGGCGAGTTCGCCGTTCTCCATTTTCAGGCCGCGTACCGGAGCGCGCAGAGTCACTTCCCCGCCGCGACGCTCGATCTCGGATTTGCAGCCGTCGTAGAGATTGGCGAGCGGCACGGCGGGGACTCCCATGCGGTAGCCAGTGCTGTTCGAAAGGAAGGCCTTCCAGAAAACATCGACGCCGAAGCGCGCGTCGGTGCGATCGAGTTCTTCGTCGAGAGCGCTGACGAGGACAACGCGCCAGAACCTTTCGATGGCGCGCTTCGTCTGGGCGCGGCGGCGGAGCCACTCCAGCATGGAGATCCCGCCGTTTTCCTGCAGGTCCGCTGGCTTACCCCTGGCCCGCAGAATATCCAGCATGGCGCGCGCGATGGAAAGCTTGTCCAACAGCGTCAGCGGCGCAAAGGCCGCGAACGATCCAGTCAGGTGAAATGGCGCGGGCAAGAACCCGGCTTGCATTTCTCCCCTGCGTCCTTGCGGATCGAGAAAAAGGAGGCGGTCGAAAAACTTGATTTTGCCGGCGGCGCCGATGCGACTGTAGAAATCTTCGAGATTGGTGCAGCAGCCGAGGGTCACGTGCTGACAATTGTCCACATGCTCGCCGTCGGGCAATACGTAGGAGGTTGCCCGGCCGCCGAGGAAGGGACGCTGTTCAAACAGACGTACGCGCCAGCCGGATTCAGCCAGCGCGACGCCGGCTGCCAGTCCCGCCAGCCCGCCGCCGATCACGATCACGCTTTTCAAGGATATTCTCTTCCGTGTGGCGGCCGAAGCGCGCCTTGGCGATGAACATCATTTTTTCTGTTTTGGGAAGACGCACACGCTCGCCGAAGACGGCAAAGTCCAACGACTCGATCCGGCCGAGAAGCGCGCTGTAAGTATGAACCAGCAGCCACAACGCGCCGCGGCTGTCGGCATCGATGAGCCCGAGCAAAGCGGAACCTTCTTCATAGAATTGCCAGGCGCGCTCGGCTTCAAAGCGGAGCAATTCGCGAACGCCGAGAGTTGCTTCGTTGCGGCCAAAATCTTCCGGGGAAACTCCGTAACGCTGCAAATCTTCTTCCGGGAGATAGACGCGGCCGAGTCTGTAATCCTCGTGCACGTCGCGAACGATGTTGGTCAGTTGAAAGGCAAAGCCCAGCTTTTCCGCCAAGTCCAGGGCACGCGCATCGCTGAAGCCGAACACGTGCGAGCAGGTGAGTCCTACCGTCCCAGCTACGCGATAGCAATACTCGTGCAAGCGGTCAAACGTCGGATAGGTCTGAATTGTCAGATCCATTTCAGCGCCGCTAATGAGATCGTGGAGATAGCGAGCCGGGATTTTGTAACGCTGCATGGTGTCCACGAGAGCGGGGAGGACTTCGGCCTCACCATACGAGGCCTCAGAAGGCAAGGGCATCGCAGCCGTGCCATCAAAAACCTGCGAGTGCCCGGTAACGGCCTCATCAAATGCGGCGCGCCATTTCGCCAGGCCGCGCTGCTTTGCGAGGAGCCCTTGATCTTCATCCGAGACGTCATCCACGAGCCGCATGAATGCGTAAAGAGCGGCCAGGCCATCGCGCTTCGGCTTCGGCAGGAGGAAGAACGCGTAATAGAAATTGCTGTGGGAGGCTCGGGCAATGCGGTGGCATTCTTCGTACGATGCTCTGAGATTCGAGAGCGACTGGGGAATACCAAACTGCTTCTCTAGAACTGCTACTAATCCGGCAGTCTCTGCTGACTTCAACTTCTTGCTGATCAGGTGCGAGGTCAAAGCGCGTCCCAAAAGTCCGGCTTGCTTCAGTTTGCTGACGGAGGGGCGGTGGTTGAGAGTGTCATATCCCATCGTTTCGATGGCTTCGAGAACCGCGAGGCCTCCGCGGGTGAACATCTCGAGGTCTACGCTGAGGCGTCCGTCCACCATTTTTGCCAGCGGCCTGCCTTCGGCAAAGAGGAGTCGCGTTCGCGCGATCAAATCCTTCATTAGACGGACGTAGCGCTCATCGAATCGCCGCTCGACAATGTCGCTTTCGGAGAGCCCCTGCGCTGCAGCCGCATCGAGCGGAATGTAAATGCGTCCGATTTCCAAGTCGCGCGAGACATCCTGCCAGAAATTCGCGAGTTGCAGCGCCGTACAAGTGGCATCGGACAGACGCTGGCGTTCTTCATCTCGGTAGCCGCAGAGATACAAAACCAGCCGACCGACAGGATTTGCCGAATACACGCAATAGCCGAGGACGGCGTCCCAGTTCGGATAGCGCTTCACGGTCTGATCCTGACGGAAGGCTTTCAGCAGATCGGCGAAGGGCTGCTTGGGAATATCTTTCGCAACGATGGTCTCCCTCAGCGCCACGAAGACTGGATGAGACGGTTTTCCCTCATAACAGGCATCCAGTTCATGTTCCCACCAAGCAAGCAATTCGAGCGCGCGCGCTGCATTGGGAACTTCGTCGCCGAGATCATCGGCCCAGCGGCAATACGCATAGACGTTGTAGAAATGCTGGTGCAGCGCTTTGGGGAGAAGCCACGATACGACGTTGAAATTCTCGTAGTGATGCGTCGCTAGCCAGCGCGTGTACTGCTGAGCCACTTCGGGCGAGCAGCCGGGCTCGGGCGCGTGCCGTGTGATGTCGATTTCTCCGGGGAGCAACATCAGAAGAGAGATTCTCCTCGCGCTTCTGCGAAGCGTGAGGAGAGGCAGCGGTCCTCGCTTCGCTCGAAATGACGGGTGGGTTTGGTTGGCACCTGAAAACTACGGCCGCACGGCCAGCTTGATCTCGCCGCTGCGCGACTTCATGCGCGCAAACGCCTGCGGCAGGTCCGCCAGCCGGATTTCTTCGGTGACGAAATCGCGCGCCGAAATGTCCCCGCGCCGGATGGCTTCCAGCGCCTCGCGAAAGAACCGTGGCGTGTGATGAAAGGGCGAAATAAGCTTGATTTCCGCGTAGTGGATGGCCGCCGGGTCGATTTCCACGCGCGTGCCCGAAGGCAGACCGCTAAAGAAATTCACGACACCGCCGCGCCGCACCATGGCCAGCGCCTGCTGCCACGTGGCCGGATTGCCCGCCGCTTCCACCACGGAATCGGGGCCAAGCCCGTCTTCTGTAAACGCTTTTACGGCGGCCACGACATCTTCCGTCTCAGTAACGTTAATGGTCGCCACTGCACCCAGTCGCCTGGCAACATCCAGCGGCGCCGAACGCCGCGCCAAGGCAATGACGCGCACGCCGCGCCGCGAAAGCATGCGGACAAAATTCAGTCCGATGGGACCGCAGCCGATCACCGCGGCGGTATCTCCGGTGCGCACTTCCATCTCATGGATTCCGCGAAGCACGCAGGCCAGTGGCTCGGCCAGCGCGGCGCTCTGATCGTCCACGGAGTGCGGCACTTCCAGCATGTTTTCCACAACGATGCGGCCGGGGATGCGCATGTAATCCGCGTAAGCGCCGTTGTTGAACAACAGGTCGTCGCAAAGATTTTCCTGGCCACGGCGGCAGTGATAGCAGCGCAAGCAAGGCGCGGAATTTGCGGCGATGACGCGCATGCCGATCCGCCAGCGGGGATCCACGCGCTTGCCCACAGCCACGATTTCACCGACCAGCTCGTGGCCAAAGACGGCCGGCGGTTGAATCATTTTTGCGTGATAGCCGCGTTTCCAGACTTTGAGGTCGGTGCCGTCGGTAAGCGCCAGCCGCACGCGCACCAGGACTTCGTCGGCAGCCAGGGCGGGCACGTCAATCTTTTCAATGCGAAGATCTTCGCTGCCATAGAGCACCGCCGCGGTCATCTTCGAGGGCACCGTGACGTGGGTTACGGCAGCTTTCACTTCTTCGCCTACTTCCATCTTCTTTGGCGTTGTCGTGCTCATGCGTGTGTGATCAAGATCTTCAGTGATTCCGCCGTCGGCTCGGCGGCCAGATCCAACCCCTCTTGGATTCTAGCCAAAGGAAAACGGTGCGTCACAAGTTCCATGACCGGCAGTTTCTTCCTCAGCACCAAGCCGGCGCCTGCTTCTTGGATGTCTACGGCCGCACTATAGCTGCCCAGGATTTCTTTTTCGTCGATCCCCACGGCCGCGGCGGGAAACTCAATCCGGGTTACCGGGTCGTTCGCGGCAAACAACAGCACGCGTCCTCCGGGCCTTGCCGCTGCCAGCGCATCCACCACGACAGACGGGTGCGCCACCGCTACCAAGACCGCATCGGCGCCTCGACCCTCAGTCCGGCCCTTCATGTGTTCCACCAGCTTACCATCACTGGGGTCAAACGACTCCAATGCTCCTAAAGTTAAACTCTTGGCGCGCCGGACGGCCATCGGGTCACTGGTATAGAGCTTGGCGCCTTCGAGCTTGGCCACCATCAGCAATTGCAGGCCAATGGGGCCGCAGCCGGCGATCAGCACCGTTTCGCCTGCCGCTACGCGGGCCTTCTGCACCGCTTTCAGAATCGTGTTGATCGGCTCGATAAACGTGGCTTCCTCAAAGCTGACATCATCGGGCAGGGCAACGATCCCGCGTTCGGCTACCCAGGACATGGCTTTCACGTATTCGGCAAATCCCCCGCCGTTGGGGGTAAAACCGCCGGTCAGACCTGTCGTCTTGTACTGCTGGCACTGGGAGAAGAGGCGGCGTTCGCAATAGAAACACGCGCCGCAGGGGATGTGATGAAAACTCATCACGCGGTCGCCCAATTTCCATTTCGCTACGCCGCGACCAACTGCAACCACCGTGCCAGCCAATTCATGTCCGAGGATTTGTGGCGGCGGCACATAGGCGTGAAAAATCTTTTTGATGTCGGTGCCGCAAATGCCGCAGGCGGCGACTTTGATGAGCACTTCGCCGTCGGCCACCTCGGGTACGGGGACTTCCTCGACGCGGACGATTCCCTTTTCGCGGTAGACACCGGCGCGCATGGTCTTGGGGATGGGGCCGAGAGCATTCGTCTTACCCGCGAGCGTTCCGAGTTCGCTCATACCGTGGCAACTTTCTCCTGAGCAACATGCAACGCTGCAATAAAATCATCCAAAAAACTAGCCAGTTTCTGTGCCGCTTGGTTGCTTTGCCGTCCAAATCGCACCAAGTTTGGCAGTTTGCTGGGCCGCCTAACGATTGCGTTCACCAAGCTCATCGGCTTGATCGCACCCTGAGGAGTCAAACACCTATCGAAATCAATCGGCAGATCTTCATCAGCGGCATCGCTGACAGCCCGAATCGTTAGAACGGGCACGGCGGCCGCCGCAAAGTGAGACATGATGATCGCCGATTCCATGTCAACCGCTTCTCCAAAAAACGCGAGGCGCGCTTTTTCCTCGGCGGTCGGAACGATCCGGTCCACGGTGATCAGCGTTTCTATCGGCAACGCCCCTTGCTGGATGGCCCGTTCGCGGAACACCGAATCGGAATCCGCATTCGCATCGTTCCGGAGAGTTCGCGCTTTTAGCGGCACAATCAGGTCGCCAGGTTTCAGTTCCTTTTTCAAGCCACCGGAAAGTCCGGACGAAATGACCAGATCAAGCCTTCCGTTTTGTACAAAAGAATTCTTAGCCAAGGATTCTCTACAAGCAGCATAGCCGATACCCGTCAGCAAGACCTCTACATCATTGCCCGCGAATGTCGTCTTGAATGACGAAACGGCTGGCAAGCTCGGACCATTCGCCACGCGGCTCTTCTTGAATTCGCGCAGCTTGCGCCAGGGAGCGAATTCGGCTTCGACGGCGAATGTGACGAGGACACGCATTTCTATCAGACTAAGATGCCGGGTCAAAGCTCGGCGCTACAAGAACAAAAACGCCGGTCTGAAGACCGGCCGCTACAAATCCCTAGGCTGCGGCGGCGCGGACCATGCGCTTGGCGCGGCTTTTGGCGATGTAGCCGTTGGCTTCGTACCAGCGCACGGCGCGCTCCAACGCGGCTGCTACCGGCCCGGCCTGGAATCCCAATTCGCGCTGGGCGCGCGAGCAATCCACAAACATCATGTGGCGTGCAATCTTCACGCCCTCGATCGGAATGCCGGGCTCGCGCCCCACCAGCCGCGAAAACAAGGTGCTTGCATAGGCTACACCCAGCGCAAGTCCATGAGGAATTTTCAGACCGGGCGCGCGCAGACCCGTTATCTTCGCGAGTGTGTCCAGCATCGCCTTGAGCGTCAGATTCTCTCCGCCCAGCAGATAGCGCTCGCCGACTTTGCCTTTTTCGGCGACCAGCAGGTGTCCTGCGGCGCACTCTTCCACGCCTACAAAATTCAAACCCGTCTCCACATAACCGGGCATCTTGCCATTCAAAAAATCCAGGATGATTTTTCCGGTGGGGGTCGGCTTCCAGTCCCACGGACCTACCGGCGTGGTCGGCATGGCCACAATGACCGGCAATCCACTTTTCGCGGCGGCGAGCGCTTCCCTTTCCGCCATCCATTTCGAGCGCTTGTAGTGGCCCACCATTTCTTCTAGCTTAGCGTCGGTAAATTCATTGGGATGCTGCGGCCGGTCGACGGCGATGGTTGCCACCGTGCTGGTATAGATCAACTGCTCGACGCCGGCGCGCTTCGCGGCGTCCAAAATATTCTTCGTTCCGCCGACGTTCGAATCGTAGATATCTTGCTTGCGCTTGGCCCACAAGCGATAATCCGCCGCGACGTGAAAAACGCGCTTGATGCCCTTCAGTGCGCGATCGAGCGAGGCAGGGTCGCGTAAATCCCCGGTCACATACTCGAGCGGCAAATCCGCAATCGCGCGATTAGTGCTCGACGCACGCAAAAGCACGCGCACTTCGTCACCGCGCGCCACGAGCTGCCGTGTCACGTGGCTGCCAAGAAAGCCCGTTGCGCCTGTGACCAGCGTGGTCATGCGACCCTTACGTTCTCTTCGTTCGAGTGTGCTTCCTGTTCGACGCGTACTGCCGTCTCTTCGGTGTTTCGCGCCCCCTGCCGATCGCTACTCACAACGGGCTCAATCAACCGCGAAAAGGATTCCCACCACTTGCTCCCAATCAGCATTCGAGCTTCCGCTGTTTGTCGCTGCAAAGTCACGGCGTCTGCATTCGCGGAACTCGATCCGCCGTTCGCCGGCGAAATCACAATTCCATCTACATCGAGCGCACGCGCAAACTGGATTAACTCGGCCATCTCTCCCAGTTCGGTCTCGACGCGAACGCGCGCATGAACGCAGATTAAAAAGCCGGAGAGCCGCGCCGCATGGATGCCCTCCGCGGCCAGTTCCAATGAGTTTGCCCGCAGAGTCTTCGAGGTTTGCCGCTGCCCACCAGATTCCATGCGAACGGTTAGAAAGAGCCGCGACACCGGCTGAAACTCATGAATGCGCCGGCGAAGAAGGGTTCCATCCGTCTCAAGAAAAACAAAATGACCGCTCCCGGCGATGGCTCGAACCAGATGCGAAACGCCAGGATGATGCAGCGGCTCGCTTCCTCCGATCCAAACGACAGGAGAACGGCTGGAAATAATTTCGCGAATCTTTTCGTGAGAAACCGGATGATCGGAATCGTGATGCAGGATTTCTGCCGCATCCACAAATTGAACGGGTTTGGAGTCCAGAGCGAGATGCGACCTCCGCGCAAACCGGGCCATGGCGAGGTCAGCAGTAAGCCGCAGAGGAAACCGCATCATGCGCTCTAAAACCCGCTGCGCAGCCGGAATTCGCTGGGCTGGAACTTCAGCGCGACGTACTCCTCCGCCCTGCGCAACTGATTGGAATAGCGCGCCAGCGCATAGACCGGAAACGAATTCCGGTAGAGGTGATATTTAAGGTAAAAGACGCCCGGGAACCCTGTGCCGGTGAAATCCGGCTCGCTCCACGAACCATCTTCCTTCTGCTGGTCCACGAGGTAAGAAACCGCTTTAACGATCGAGGGGTCGCTGAGTTCCCCCCCAGCGAGCAAACCGATCAATCCCCAAGCCGTTTGCGAAGGCGTGCTCGGCCCCTGCCCTTTTGTTGCAGGCATTTCATAACTGGCGAGCGACTCGCCGAAGCTGCCGTCGGCTTGCTGCACCGTGCGAAGCCAGTCCACGGCGCGCTGGCAGTAATCGCTCGCGGCCAGGGAAACCGTTTCCAAGGCGCGCAAAACACCGCTCGTTCCGTAAACGTAGTTGACCCCCCAGCGGCCGAACCAGGAACCGTCGTCGGATTGATCTTTCAACAGAAATTTCACGGCGCGCTGAATGGCGGGATGTTCCCCGGGCCAGCCAAACCTTCCGAGGCATTCGACGACGCGCGCGGTGACGTCGGCAGTGGAGGGATCGATCATCGCGTTGTGATCCGCAAAAGGAATGTTGCAAAGAAACTTTTGGTCGTTGTCGCGGTCAAACGCGCCCCAGCCGCCGTCGCGATTCTGCATGCTGAGCAACCACTGAATTCCACGACGTATGGCGCCTTCCATGCGCTTGGGGTCGGGATACTTCACGCGCTGAAGCGCCATCAACACAAATGCGGTGTCGTCCACGTCGGGATAATAATCGTTGCGGAATTCGAAGGCCCAGCCGCCGGGTTCCGCGTCTTTGTTCTTGATTTGCCAATCGCCCGGCCCGAGCACTTGCTTCGAGAGCATCCAGTCCGCGGCCTTCACCATGGCGGGATGATCCGCGGGTAAGCCGGCTTCTTCTAGAGCGACCATGGCGATGCAGGTATCCCAAACCGGCGAAACGCACGGCTGCATGCGAATGGTATCGCCCTCTTCAATTTCAAAACGCGAAAATTCCTTGATTTCCCGCCAGGTCAGCGGATCATCCGGGCCGTGTCCCAAGGCCATCAGCGCGAAAATCGAATTCATCATCGCCGGGTAGATGGCGGCAAGGCCTTCGGTGCGCTCGATGTGATTCAGCATCCAGGATTTCGCTTCGCGGAGCGCGCGCTGGCGCAGCGGCTTCCAGGGCAGTTTTTCGTAAAGTTTCAACCCGCGATCGAGCGCCAGGAAAACGTTTTTCCAGGAGATGAGCTGCTCGCTCCAATCAAAAGCCGCGGCCTTGCGCGTAGGGTCCGCAAATAGTTCATCGACACGCGCGCGCTCCGGCAAGCGCCAATCGGGCCGCAGGGAGGACAGGATGGCCATGGGAATCACGATGCCGCGCGTCCAGGAAGACATGTCGTAAATGTTGAAATAGAACCAGTTCGGAAGGAGCATCAGCTCCGGCGGGATCGATGGAACGAGTTCCCATCCGACCGCGCCGATCAGCGCCAGGTAGAACCGCACGTAGGAATTCGAGTGCTCGAGGCCACCGAGACGATGGACGGTCTCGCGCGCTTGCGCCAAATGGCGCGCATCCGTGGAGTCGCCCGCCAGCTTCAAGGCGAAATACGCTTTGCAGGTAGCGTTCAGTTCTGAAGGCCCGCCGGGATAGATGGACCAGCCGCCATCGGGGAGCTGCCGGCGGCGCACGTAATTTGCCAGCTTGGCAATGCGCTCCGGGTCGGCCTTTCCCAAAACGTGCAAGTAATAGATGTAATCGGATTCGAGGGTGGTGTCCGCTTCGAGCTCGCCCTGCCAGAATCCTTCCTCTGCTTGAAGGGAAAGGAGGTGATTCGCGCCGCGCTCGATGGCCTTTTCCAGACGAGCGGCCCAATCCTGGTCGTGCTGCAGAACCGGAGCGACGGAGACTTCTTCTCCCATTCTGGCAAATGAGGCCATCAGTGCTCTCCCCAGAGCGGAACTTCAAGCGGGCATGTCCAGCCGGCCTGTACAGCCAACATTAGAATCGATCTAACTGCCGTGTTGCGTATCACTTCCCCCACAAAAGCGACGCGGCGGTTAGGATTCGAGTAACACGAGTACTACTCAATTATCGCCGCCTTCGCTGGGACGGTCAACGGCTAAGATGCGATTTTCACCACTCCGCGTTGTCAAATCGCAACAACCGCGGGGCCGTCCAAGGTGCGCCGCACGAGGACGTGAAGCGGCTCCGGCAACGGCTCCCCCTCCCGCTGCGTCACGGATGGCTTTTCCTTCAGCAACCGTGCGGGAAGCTTGATCCAGGAAGGCCCTGCGGCAGCAAGAGTGTCCGAAGATCCGCGGAGCACCAGCGCATCGGCACGGTCCAGCGCGGCGCGAGCCGAATCCTTGAAATCCTCCCTGGCCGGATCGACAACGGCGAAATACAAGCTGGGTTTGAGGAATTGCAGCAAGGAATTGCTTTCCACGATAACGGGCGGCGGTTCGGGCGTGCCCGTTTCGATCGCCTGCAGTAACGCCGCCCGCAGAAGCGGCAAGCCTTCGGCAAGAAATCCCTGTTTTGTCCTCAGCCAGAATGAGCGCCGCGCCCCGGCGGCCAGAAAACGGGAGCTGTCCGTGCCGGTATCCGAATTTGTCTCCCAATTGATGGCGCAGACATGCTCATCCGGCGCGCAACCGCAATTCTCGCCATTCTGCGCGCAGACGCCGTGGCCATACTGCGTGATTTTGCCCGCAATCCATTTGGCCTGGGGAAACGCGGAGATCACGTCGCACACCAGTTGCGTCTTGCCAATGCCGCGCGTGTGTCCGCCAACCACGATCACGCGCCACAG
The DNA here is from genome assembly GCA_041495665.1 of Candidatus Acidiferrum sp. GTDB lineage: Bacteria > Acidobacteriota > Terriglobia > Acidiferrales > UBA7541 > Acidiferrum. The sequence goes on along the minus strand of JBGQDD010000003.1, from coordinate 10,309 downwards.
CGCGGACGATTTCTTGTCATTTCCCGCCAAGCTTTTCCTCTATTCCCTTGATGCGCGCGGCCAGTTCCGGCAGCCGGCCATACCATGCGAACAGCTCTTTGAATTTTTGCAGCGATCGAGCCGGTGTTCCCCAAACTGTCTCACCGCTGCGAATGGTTTTTCCTCCGAGCACCCCGCTTTGTCCGCCGATCACCGACTCGTCCTCCAACTTACAGCGCTCTCCAAAGCCCGCCTGCCCGCCCACAACCACGTGCTTTCCAAATACACACGAGCCAGATAAACCCGCCTGCGCCGCAATCACCGAGTGCGCCCCAATCTGACAGTTGTGTCCCACTTGCACGAGATTGTCCAGCTTCACCCCTTCCGCGATGCGGGTGTCGTCGAGTGAACCGCGATCGATCGCGCTGTTCGCTCCGATTTCCACGTCATCGCCAATCTCCACAATTCCCACCTGGGGAAATTTCCAGTACTTCCCTTCACCGAACGCATAACCGAAACCGTCCGCCCCAATCACCGCCCCGGAATGAATCTCCACGCGACTCCCCAGGCGTACGCCTCCATACAGCGTGACCCGCGGGTGAATTCGACAACTCTCACCGATCCAGCAACCCGCACCGATCACCGAGTGTGCACCGATCTGCGTGCCGGCGCCGACATGCGCATCTTCTCCAATCACCGCGTACGGCCCGATACCCGCATCCGGCGCTACGCGCGCGAGCGGCGCGACCATCGCCGTCGGATGAATCCCCGAAGCAATCGGGGCGCGCCCGAGCAGCAGCTCGGCTGCTCGCGCGAACGCCACCTTGGGTTGCGCACTCCGCAATACCGTTTTGCCTGCTAACACGATTCCCTCAGCCGCAACAACACAGATCGCAGCCGAAGCCACGGCCCGCGCTGCATGCTTCGCGGATTCCACGTAGATCAAATCGCGCGTTCCGGCGCGCTCCGGGGCGGCAACTCCACCAAGTTCGGCTGCGCCGTCGCCTTCCAGCCTGGCGCCAATCGCCTCGGCCAATTCCTTAGCAGTTCGTCTCATCATCGACCTCGCGAAAAATCGTATACCGGTGGCTCACCCTCGGGCCTTGTGTTCCACCGTCCGTGCACCCACACCCACTGTTCGGGATACTTCCGGATAATGTCTTCAATCACTTTGGTGAATTTTTGCGTATTCTCCAAAACATCCCGCTCCGTGTCCCCCGTTCGAATCAACTCCACCGGTGGCTCGAAACGCAACCGGTATTTTCGGCGGCCCTCATCCCACACGGCATATCCCGGCACGACCGCCGCGTCGGTATGCAGCGCCACGCGCGCAATTCCGGTAGTCGTACTGGCCTTCTTCCCAAAAAAATCCACGAACACCGCTTCACCCGGCATGGTGTTCTGGTCCGCAAGAATTCCGATCGTTCCGGCCTCTTTCAAAACCTTCAGCATCACGCGCGCCGATTCGTTCTTGAATATCGGACGATTCCCCGGCAAGCACCGGTAACCGTTCACCAGTGCATCGATTCTCGGGTTGTCGATTCGCCGGGCCATGTAGTGCAGAGGAAATCCGTAGAGCGCGTGCGCAAACGAAGACAATTCCCACGCCCCGATGTGCCCCGTCAGATAGAGCACGCCTTTCCCGCGCCGCTGCCCTTCCAGGAAGTTTTCATGACCATCGAGCACGACAATTTGCTCGATATTCTCTTTCGAATATTTCGGAAACCGCGCAAACTCCGCGGCCATCCAACCCAGATTCCGCAGCATCCCACGCACGACCGTCTTGCGCTGCCTCTCGCTCCATTCAGGGAACGCAATGCGCAAATTCACTTCAGCGGTTTTTCTCAATCCAGGTAGCATCGCATAGAAAATCCGTACCACTCCGGCAGCAGAACTCCGCGCCACCGGACGCGGCAACACACCCAGCCCTTTCAGAATCACCCACACTGCCGCGTATTCGATCCATTCCTTCATTACCCATCCAAGTTCGCGCGCGTTTCCCGCCGGGCGACAGTATGCAAGAGGTCCATCGCTGGAAGATAGTGGTTCGATGCTAGACTCAGCTTTCCGTGACCGAAACAACCGCTCCCATCGCCGAGATCCCGCGCACCAGCACCGCCGCTCGCATTGGCTGGGCCATCCTCATCCTGGCAACGCTCTACGTCTGCTACTTTAGTCATCTCGGCGCCATCGGCTTCGTCGGGCCGGACGAGCCGCGCTACGCCTGGATCGCGCGCGACATGGTCGAGACCGGCGACTGGGTGACGCCGCGCCTCTACGGAAAACCCTGGTTCGAGAAGCCAGTTCTCTACTATTGGGGCGCCGCGCTCTGCTTCAAGCTTTTCGGCGTGAGCGAAACCGCCGCGCGGCTGCCCAGCGCCATCTCCGCGCTACTCGCCACGCTTGCACTGGCCTGGCTCGCGCTGCGTCTCTACGGCGCGGAAACCGCTCGGTGGCTGCTCCTTCTGCTTCCCACCACCGTCGGCATGATCGGCTTTTCTCATGCCGCCGCCACGGATATGCCCTTCAGCGCCATGCTCACCAACGCCATGGTCTGCGCCGCCGTGGTCCTCGGCCTCACGCGTAACGAAAACACGCCGATCCTCCCGCGAACACCTTGGCTCGCTCTCCTTCTCTTCGGTTTTTTCCTCGGCCTCGCCGTCCTCGCCAAAGGCCCCGCCGCCCTCATTCTCTCCGGCGGCGCCATTTTTTTCTGGGCGCTCTTCACCAAGCGCTGGCGCGACGCCTTCCGACTATTTCATCCGACCGCTCTCGTGTCTTTTTGCCTCACCGCTCTCCCCTGGTACATCCTCTGCGCCCGCCGCAATCCCGATTTCTTACGCATCTTCATCATCGAGCACAATTTCAAGCGCTACCTCACCCCCGAATTCCAGCACATCCAGCCCTTCTGGTTTTATGCCCCGATCCTCCTCATAGCTTTTGTGCCGTGGACACCGATGTTCTGGAGCGTATTAAAAGACCTAACCCGAGAATGGAACGTACGGTCAGACTTCTCTCGGCTCTATCTCGGCTGTTGGGCAGCGTTTCCAGTGATCTTTTTCAGCGTTTCAAGATCAAAATTGCCAGGATACATTTTGCCCGCAATTCCTCCGCTGGCATTGATACTTTCACACTCGATTTCATTGCGCATTCGAGGAATCCTACCCGGCGAAAAGTGGATTGGAATCGCGGGCGGCGTTGCCATTGTTGGAATGACCGAGGCGATAGATAGGCTCCCCTTCGCGATTGATTACTTTCCTCCTGGCCCCTTGTTCCTTGTAAACCTAGTCGATTACATCGCTGCGATCGCTGTCGTGGCGCTGGCGTTGCGTCGGCGTGTTGCCTCCGCGTTCTTCGTAAGCATAATTGCCATTCTTTTCTCGGTGGCGGCTGGATTGACAGGAGATGCAAGGTGGTCCCTTGACTTAGGTGTTTCAGCGCGTTGGGCTACGGGAGTTCCCCCAGGTGTCTCCCGCGACTACTGGGCTACTCATACCTCCGCTTACAAGCTTCGAAGGTCCTTCGTCTACGGCGTGAACTTTTATCTGCACAAAGAAGTGCCTGAGTGGAATGGGAATACAGGGGAACGAAATTGGGTATTTACGACTCCAAAGGAAATGAGTGAATTAGGCGGGATGGGTCTTGAGTGCCCACACTTTATGGCTTTCCCGCCAGTCATTGTCTGCGAGGCTGGAAAATCAGCGGACAGCCCTCCCCGTAGCGGGCAGCCTCAATAGAAAAAACGACACCACGCGGTTCTCATACGTGCGCTTGTCTTCATCGTTCAAGCTCACAAAATTTCCGTGGGCAATGATGGCCTGCTCCCGCGGCTCCGGCGCCCTCAGAAACATCTGCCTCGTGGTGTCCGCGAGTTCCGGATCGTCCAGCGCCTGAATGTAAAGCGTCGGCACGCCCGCCAGCGTAATCAGCTTCCGCGAAAGCGGCGGGTCCTCGAGGTGCGCGTAGTTCAAGTATCCGAAGCTGAACTCCGCCGCGCGGATCATGAACGGAAAACCGCCCAGGCCGTTGCGCTCCACGCCCACCTTAACGAATTGCTTCGGCTGGTCATATACGGAGTCCAGCACCAGCGCGCGAATCCGCTTGTCGCTCTCCGCTTCGCGCAGCGCCGCGTAAGCGCCCAGGTTGTAGCCCCACAGCCCGAATCGCGTCGGGTCCAAATCCGTCCGCGCGGCCAGGAGGTCCACCGCCGCGCGCACTTCGTCCACTTCGCGATAGCCTAGCGTGCTGATGCCCGCGTTCGCCCCATGCGCCGCAAAATCAAAAATGAAAACGTTGTACTGGTGGTCCTGCAGCGCCGATTCCAGCGTCAGCAGCTCGCCGCGGCTGGACTCATAGCCATGGCACAGAATAATCGTCGGCGCGCCTCGCAACCCCGGAAAGAACCACCCCTCCCGCTTTCCAATCCCTCCCGGCACCTCGAAATCCAACACCTCCGGCCGCCCGGGGAAACTCGCCATGTTGATTTCAGTGCTGGAGCGTTGCGGTTTCACGATGCGATAGACGAGGAAGCCCGCGATTGCCGTGGTGGCCAGCGCGGCAAAAAATACCAATGCCGATAGCGCCATCAGCAGCTTGGTGTACCACTTGGTTGGATAGCGAAGCTCGAACAGGATCTGCATTCGTCGTCTGCGCAACTGGGCTGGCGGCACTGGCCGCTTTTTCCATACCTCGCAATATAAACGCGACGATTTGCATCGTAGCACATCTTTTCCGCTGCTCCTTCCGCCAGCCTGTTTCGTTGTGTCTCCTCCCTTACCTCCTTTCCTTCCTTTACTTCCTTTACTTCCTTTCCTTCCTTTACTCCCTTTCCTTCCTTTATGATGGAATCGCGCGGCAGGGGCCGCGCCGTTTTCCGCCCATCCATGAACATCGTCGATTTGCGACAGACCACCGTCCGCCAGATTGAGCCGCTGCTCGAAGAAGAAGCGCGCCACTGGCGCGATGAATTGCATTGGGACTACCGCGGCGCGCTCGAGCTCATCAAACGTTTCCTGGACGCCCACGCCCTGGCCGGCTGCGTCGCATTCGAAAACGGCTCTGCCGCCGGGTATTCGTTTTATGTCCTCGAAGATCAGAAAGGCCTGATCGGCGGACTCTATGTTTCAGCCAAGTTTCCCCAGGATTCCATCGCCCGGCGCCTGCTCGAGGAAATGCTCTACTCCATGCGCGCCATCCCGCACCTCGCGCGCATCGAAGCGCAGTTGATGCCCTTCAGCGGCCCGGTGGACACCCCGCTCCTCGACCAGGGCTTTCACCTCTACACCCGCCAGTTCATGCTGCTGGATCTGCAAAAACTGTCCGAGTCGAAATCCGGCGCCTCCGCGAGCATGCGCCTCAACCGCTGGAATGACCGCTATTTCGAGCCTTGCGCCAAGTTGATCTATCTGGCTTACGCGAATCACGTCGATGGCGAAATCAACGACCAGTACCGCAGCCGCTCCGGCGCGCTGAAATTTCTAAAGAACATCATCCTGCTTCCCGGTTGCGGGCAGTTCGTGCCCGGCGCCTCCTTCGTTCTTCACGAGGCCGGCGGCGAGGAACTCATCGCCGCGGTTCTGACCAGCGAAGTGTCCCCCGGCGTCGGCCACACCACGCAAATCTGCGTCCTGCCCGGCTACCAGGGCCACGGCCTCGGCCGCATGCTCATGCAAACTTCCGCCGAAGCGCTCCGCTCCATGAAATTCCGAGAATTAACGCTGACCGTAACCTCTGACAACCGCACCGCCGTCCAGCTCTATGACAGACTCGGCTTCCACACCATCAAATGCTTCACCGCCGGCGTCTGGCCCCGCTGATTCTCTTTGTAGCACCAAGCCTTCGAGTGTGTGTATCAACTCCGTTTTTTTGGTGCTCGGAGCTCTCACTTGTCCGGCAGGCGCGTCAATCGCCCTGGCGCCCTGACAACGCGCTCCCAAACTCCCCCAAATCCCCGTTTATGGATCGCGGCTAGCACACGCCCGGTCGGCCGAGCGTGCCATACCCACTCTCCACACCGATTCACAAAGATGGCTGTTCGGTTTTTTTTATCGGGAACATGGCCACCGCCCCGGTGCCTGAGGTTTTCTAAAGGGCTAGGCGCTGCTCTGTGCATGGCTGGCGGGTGGCCCGGGCCCAAAGTGCGAACATAAATTGGGGTGCCCCACACGTCGGTTTTACGTGTGGGGGTTTTGACCTTCCTTGTTTCCAACTTTTCACTATCCGACCGAATCGATCGGGACCAGGCCTGCTTCTTCCTTCGCGTAGAACGACCAACTGCTCCATGGCCAATCCTTCGCGTGATCCACCAGCTTTCTTGCAACCGGGTTCGCATGCATGTAGTTGAGCTTCTCGCGAACTTTCTTTTTGCTCCAGACATTGAAGTCATAGAATCTGGGCTGCCAGAAACGGGCCAGACTCCCATCGCCTTTCGCAAACGCGAAGCGCAGTTGCCCTGCAGGAGCGAGGCGCCTCCTTCTCCGGAGATCCCGGGAGATGCGCTGCTTCAACACTTTCAGGACAACAGATGGCGTGGCCTTCGGGGATTCGCTAATGAGCAGATGCACGTGATTGGGCATGACTACGTATCCGACCAGCAAGAACTTGTAGCGTTCACGAATCTTGCCGAGAGCCTGCACGAAGAGATTTCGTGCCCGCATTGTCCCCAGTAGCGGCAACCGCCGATAGCAACTAAGAGTCACGAAGTGCAGATCTCCGCGTCCATAGTGCGTTTCAAACCTTTGGGCATGATGGCCCCCCACGCGCAAAACCGACGCGTGGGGCACCCTCGTTTCTGTACGTCGTGGTGTATTACAACAGTGGTATCCTCTCATCGATGGACGCCGCCAAGAGGAAAGAACAAGAGAGTGCCCGGGCCACCCGTCAATGGTTGAATTCTGAAGTGGAGGACCCACCCCAATGAGCAGAAGAACCGGAATCCTTTGTCTCCTTGTGACAGCTCTGGCTATGGGGCCCGTGCCCTCCTGCGTGCCTCAGATTCGGCCTACCAAGCACTGGGCCCCTGCGGTTTACCACGGCCTTACAGTTGGAAAGAGCACGCGGAAGGACGTGCTAAGAGTACTAGGGAAACCAAAGTCGACAGGTAGGGCAGCAGAGTCTGATCCCCCAATGCTTTCATATGGTTATGACGTCGCTGACCCCGTGAAGGGCAATATTGGGATTTATTTCCAGGGAGAAATCGTGGACAGTATGGCTGTCTATCCCGACACCTCCATTACAAAGGAAGATGTGGTTCGCATTTTCGGGCAGCACTATTTGCTCGTTCGGTACTCTGGTGAGAATTGCCTCGGAAGCGGAGGCGCAGGACCCATGTATGAAGATTCCAACGGTGACATCAAGCACATGGAGTATAGGGATAAAGGAATCGCAGTGAATTTTCTATATACAGAGGTTGAAGCCATTCTGTATGTGCAAAGACCTTTCGGCCCGACTCGTTCTCCTTGTGCTCAACAGAAGGGCAATAAATGACCAATGTGGCGGGTGGGGCAGACGTGAAGCGCTAAGACGAATTTGGGGGACGAGGGGACAGACTGGACGTTCCCTGATTTTTTAGTCACACAGAAACCATTCACCCGCCCTAATAACCGTTCAACCCTCAATTTCGACCATTCACCGCAAAACACTTAACATCTTCATTAAGGTGTGTTATTCTCTCCCGTGTATATCGAATCCCATCCTCGCCCGCTCCGCTTTCCCCCGATTCGTCCGTCTGCCTCTCTCCCCGGACGATTCGAGGTTCGGACGTGCAAACGTTCAAACGCCGTTTCCGCTGCCCCCCTGTCCTCCATTCTTCTCCCCACTGACCACTGTCCACTGACTACTGCCCACTATTGCCTTAAGTCCTTTAGCTGCAACACTTATGAATCTCCCCGCAAATGTTGCAAACAAAAGACTTACACCCTAGCTAAATCGTTTAAATGCAACACTTACAAAAAATATAGGGGGGTGGGCCTGTTATGGTTAACCAGAAACTTCGGGTCCTGGACCTACTGAAGGCTCTGCTTCCGCGCGGCCTCGAATTCGTCGCCGGGGACCCAGCCCGCCAGCTTGGGCTGCCATGCCGCCTTCGACCCGAGCACGAAACCGAATCTGGCGATCACCGCATCGCCGGTAAAATCCATGTCCGCACTGTACTCGTCGCTCGGCTGGTGATAACGGTGCTCGGTGAAATCTTTGGCCTGCTCCTCGCCCCACTCCGCCGGATGGCCCGCGTACTTCATCCCTTCATTGATCGAAAACGACGGCACGCCCACGCGCGCCAGGCTGAAATGATCCGAACGATAGTAATGTCCGGCCTCCGGGCGGGAGTCGGGACGGATTGCCAGACGAAAATCCTGTGCTGTCGCCTTCACGACAGAATAAAACGTCGTCCGCTCCGCGCCGCTGACTTCCACTTCTTCCGGCGTCCCCAGCGGCGGCACATCGTCAAAATTCAAATCCACCATGATCTTTCCCGGCGGCACCGGCGAGTGTTTTCCCAAATACTCCGACCCCAGCAGCCCCTGCTCTTCCGCGGTGACCGCCGCAAACAAAATCGATCGCGGCGCTGCCATCGGCATGGCCGCCCACACGCGCGCCAGCTCCAGCAGGATTCCGCAACCGGTCGCATTGTCGGCCGCGCCGTTGTAGATTTTGTCGCCCGGCAAACTCGGATCGATTCCCAGATGATCGTAGTGCGCGGTGTACAGCACCGCCTCTTTGCCAAGCACGGGTTCAGTCCCCGGCAGCATCGCCAAAACATTTCTCGATACGAACGGCTTCAACTGGCTCGCCACGTGGGCTTTCAATCGGATCGGCAATTGCAGTGGCTTGAAGTCTTTCATCTGCGCCCGCTGAAACATCTTGTCGAGATCGAGCCCCACCAATCCCACAATTCTTTTTGCCACCTCCAGTTGAATCCACGAAGCCGCCTGCAGCTTCGGCGTGGCGTCTTTCTTCAGGTAGGACCGCTCGGTTCCCCACGAATTGCGCACCACCTCCCAGCCGTAACTCGCCAGGTCCGTGCGATGGATGATCAGCGTGGCTACCGCTCCGCGCCGCGCCGTCTCCTCGAACTTGTAAGTCCACCGGCCGTAGTACGTCAGCGCCTTGCCCTTGAAAAAATCGGGATCGTCCGAGCTGGGTTCGTTCACGAAAACGAGCGCCACCTTTCCGCGAAGATCGACGGTCTTGTAATCGTCCCAGTCGTACTCCGGCGCCTTGATTCCGTAGCCCACGAATACAATCGGCGCGTCAATGTCCGCAATCTCCGTCTGGCTTTCGTTGTTGGTCACGAACTCGGTGAGACTTTTCGCCTCGAAAGTTTTTCCGCTCGCTTCCGTGAAATTGAAAGTGGTTTCCGGCAGCGTCTTCACGCCCACCATCGGCACTTCCTGGAAGAAAGTGCCGTTGTCCCCCGCCGGTTTCAATCCGTACGACGCAAATTGTTTCCCGATGTAATCCGCGGCGATCTCGCCGCCGCGCTGCCCCGTTCCCCGCCCTTCCAACTCATCGCTGGAAAGATATTTCACGTGCGCGCGAATCTTTTCCTTGTCGATCTGCGGCAATGGCGCCTCAGCCGCAGCCGCCTTCTTCGCTTGCGCCGCCGCGCGATTCTCTCTCGCAAAGACGCACGCGAACGTCAGCAAGGCGCACGAAACAATCACCGCAGTTTTCTTCATGGAGACTCCTCAACAGGAAAAGAAATTACTTTTTGACGCGATCCTTCAGCAGATTCTTCAACTCGCTCATGAACTCCTGCACATCCTTGAAGTCCATGTACACCGATGCGAATCGCACGTACGCGACCTTATCCAGTTTCTTCAACCGGTGCATAATCATCTCGCCGATTTCGGTGGTGGTCAGCTCGCGTTCGGTGGACTCCTGCACCACGCCTTCGATTTCATCCACAATGGCTTCGAGTTTGGGTGTAGGCACGGGTCGCTTTTCGCAAGCTTTCAAAAGTCCCTGCAAAATTTTTTGCCGCTCGAAGCGCTCGCGCCGCCCGTCTTTCTTGATGACCATGTAGGGAATTTCGTCGATGCGTTCGTAGGTGGTGAACCGGCGGCCGCACTTCAGGCACTCGCGCCGCCGGCGAATGGTGTCGCCAAGCCGGCCTTCCCGCGAGTCGATCACTTTGTCGTCAATATTCGCGCAAAAAGGGCACTTCACCGGGCTGATTCTCCTTGCTGGGCAGGACTTTCGCCCGCGGCTTTTTTTTCGTGCTCCGCCATCTCGCGCAATTTCCCCAGCGAAAACCCTTCATGAATTAGCAACGGCACGCCCGCCAGACTACACGCCGCAAACGTAATCAGCCACAACACAATCGCCGCCG
>JBGQDD010000002.1:0-33059 GCA_041495665.1 Candidatus Acidiferrum sp. | reverse complement strand
CACGATTTACATTGGCGCACAATTCCTCTTCCGCTCCCGCGACCACGGTCAATCATGGGAGCGCATCTCGCCGGATCTCACCACCAATGATGCGGAGAAACAGAAACAGGAAGAATCCGGCGGCGTTACGGTCGACAATTCATACGCCGAGATGCATACGACGATCTACTCGATCAGCGAGTCGCCGCGCGATGGTCAAACGATCTGGGTTGGAACCGATGATGGGAATCTCCAACTGACGCGCGATGGCGCGAAGTCTTGGACCAACGTCGTCGGCAATGTTCCGAATGTACCGAAGGCCTCGTGGGTCTCGTGGGTGGAAGCCAGCCTGTACGATGCGGGCACGGCTTATGCAACATTCGATCGCCACACATTTGGAGATATGGATCCCCACGTTTTCAAGACCACGGACTACGGGAAGACGTGGACGCCCATCGTCGCGGCGGACAGCGGTGTGCGCGGCTACGCGCACGTGATCAAAGAAGACACGGTGAGGCCCAATCTACTCTTTCTGGGCACGGAATTCGGGCTGTGGATTTCACCGGATGGCGGTAAACAGTGGGCGCGATACAAGGGCCACGAATTTCCCATGGTGGCCGTCCGGGACATCGTCGTTCACCCGCGCGAATCGGATCTGGTGATCGCCACGCATGGGCGCGGCATCTGGATCGTGGATGACCTCACGCCCCTGCGTAAGCTGACACCGGAAGTCATGGCGCAAGAAGCAGTTTTTCTCCAGGCCAAGGCTTCGCAGCAACGGCTCCCCGCGAATGGTGGCTGGCCAGAAGGCAGCGCGGTTTTCATCGGCGCCAATCCACCGGACGCGGCGCTGATTACTTACTACCAGAGCAAACGGCATATTTTTGGAAAGATGAAACTGGAAATTTTCGATGCGCAGGGCAAGCTGGTGGACACGCTGCCTCCGAACAGCCGCCGCGGCATCAGCCGCGTGGAGTGGCCCATGCGGCTGAAGGCGCCGCACGTTCCGCCCGCCGCCACGGCAGCGTTTGAAGCCGCGCAGGGGCCCCGAGTTATGCCGGGCACCTACACCGTGAAGATGACGCGTGGCAAGGAGACTTACAGCACCAAACTTGTCGTGGAGCTCGATCCGCGCGCTAAGTTCACGATGGAAGACCGCAAACTGGAATTCGACGCGGCGATGCGCCTCCACCGTCTGCTCGGGGAGATGAGCTTCGACGTCGACCGCATCAACGGCGTGCGCGCCGCGCTCATGGAGCGCGGCGCGAAGCTGAAGGGCGACGCCGACTTCAGCAAGCGGCTGCAGGAACTCGCCGACAGAGTGGAAGCCATGCGAAAGAAGATTGTGGCCACCACGGAAGGAGGCGCCATTACTGGTGAGGAGCGAATTCGTGAAAAAACGACGCAACTCTACGGCGCCATTTTAAACTACGAAGGACGCCCAGGCGACTATCAGGCCGCGCGCATCGATTCGCTGAAGAAAGAACTGGATGACGTAGCCGGCGAATTCGACGCTTTCGTCACCAAGGAACTTCCCGCGGTGAACAAGACACTTTCGCAGAAAAAAATGGAAGCCATCCAGCCCATCGATCGCAAGGCCTGGGACGCTGCCAATGCAGATTCCGGGGCTGGCGCTCCCGGAGCCGCCAAGTTTCTCCGCGAACGTGACTAGCTGGAGAAAAGACAATCCACATTGTGCCGGGAATACGGGAAGCGGGGAGTCGGAATTCTGTCCCCGGCTGATAACACGTAACTTATTGATTTCATTAGACGGGAAAAACGCCAAAAACGGCGAATTTGCCGAAGTGAGGTACACGGGAGTCTTAGCGACGCGGGCTTAAGGCAGTCCGCGGCGGCTGACTGCTCGCCCCCTGTTGGCGAGCATCACGGCTCACTTGATCCAGATGTTGCGAAACGCCACGGGCGAATTCGGATACGACTGGATGCCGATCAGTCCCGCTGCCGCGCCGTTGATCTTGGCGACGCCTCGCTGAGTATCGTTGTTGTCGAAGATCGTGGTCAACTGCGAGGCGCCGGTCTCGGTATCGGTGAGAGTCACTTCATAGTGATTGCCCGCGACCACGATGTCGTACTGCATCCAAACGCCTGGCCGTGTCGGAGGTCCGGGCGTGTACTGCTGGATGCGGGTGTCGTGACCACCGGTGTGGATAATCAGGTCGCCGGCAGGGATCTTATAGATCGCGCCGGTGTGATTCTTGAACAATCCGTCGGGTTCCGGCCGGCGGCCGTAGTAATCCTTGGTCACGTCGCCGCGAGCGTTGTCGTCGATCTGAACCTCGAACCCGGAAAAGACGGCGCTCCAGGCAGGGTTGTTGGCGACAGCGGCGCCTTCGGCATCGGCGCGCTGCCTGAGCACGTCCGGCAATCGCAACAACGGATCGCGAAAACGGACGAACACGCCGCTATTGCAATTCGCTGGGTCGAAAACCCTGAATTGCAGGCGCAAGTGGAAATCGTCGAACGCCTGAAGAGCGTAGTAGAGCATTGAAAAATCGGCCGAGCCATAGCTCGCCAGTTCGCCGTTAAGGAACGCGAAACCCTGCCCGCTGTTAGCCCCGCCCGCGAGCTGCCACTTTTTGAACGTGCCGACCGTGCCGTCGAACAACGCGGTGAAACCCGAGGCGGAAGCGCTTGGGATCACCGCACGCGGCAGAACATTGGCCTCGAGCAGGTCCGCAGTGCGCCGCGAGAGAGCCACGCCAGTCAACATGGGATTGGGCGAGCCGAGACTGGGAAACAGCGCCGGAGCGTCCACGTAGCAGTTCGTGGTGTCATGAATGCGGCCGAACTCGTTGGTGACGGAAGTGGCGGGATCGCTTCCCATCCACAAGGTACCGGCATCGTGATGGGTGGTGCCTTCGGCGTCACGCCGGTTCGCGTAGGGGTGCGCGGCTCGTACATCCACAGCCGTGGCGCCGGCCGCCAGCGGCACCCTCTTGCCTCCCTGGGTCATGAGAATCTCAAAGGGCTGGCCGTTGGCGAAGACAAGGGCTATCTCGTCGGCCAGCGCGTCCATGGCATCCCAGGTTAGCTTGTCAACGTTGGACTGCGCGGTGTTGCTGGTCCCTGACTTGACGTCGGCGAGCGTTACTTCGGCGATGGCGCGGGAATTCTCAGTCTTGGCAGGAGACAAGCGCACGAAGCTATCGGAGTTCTGCGGCGTCATTTCGCCGATGCCCCGGAGTGTGATCACTACGTGCGTGTCGCCAGCGCGCAGCATGGCATCCAGTTGCTCGGTATCGGGGATCTTCCTGAACAACTCAGCTTCGGAGTCCTGCCCCAACTTATTCAGGCCCGAGGCCGTAATCTGCAGATGGAAGAAACGGTCTTCGCCTGCGATGTTGGCTTTCCCCTTCACAAACAAAGCCGAGGCCTGAAGGGAGGACTGCGTGGAGGCCGGCAGGGATGCCAGCGAGGCGACGGGGACGCGAATGGTTAGATTGGATCGCAAGTGTGCGATAAGGTTCTTTCCCATGCGCTGAGCGGCACGCCCCGCCAGGGAATCTTTGAATGTGTTGATTGACAACCGCGTGCTCTCGATGGTGCCGAGCGCGATCACGACCACGCTCTGACTCCCATTGGAGGGCGGGGCGAGTGGTATCACCTTTTCCAAGCCATCGATGTCCTTGACGCGCACACCCGTGGCGCGCACCCAGTTGTCGCTCTGTGTTTCGGTGATGATGTCCAACACGGGGACTTTGGGGACGATCATCAAACGCTTGCGGGCGTCGGCTTGCGGGCCGATGCCGCCGGTCTCTCCGGCAGCCACCCGGGCGACCTTGATGAGCTCTGGCAATGCACTGAATTTGTTGAAGGGGAACAAACCCGGTTCGGTGCGCGCCTGCACCGCCAAGGGCGCCTCCAGCTTCAGCAAGTTGAGCATGTCCGCCCGCGAAGTCTTGTCGCTGGGCTTGAGGCCGAGCAGGTCACGAAGCTGCCCATCACTGACCGCTGCGCTTCCCGTAGTCGTCGTCGAGCCTCCGCTTGCCGCGGTCGCAGCGAACGCCAGATCCCCCACAGCCTCTAGCCCGGCATACCGAACGGCGGGATGGTCCGGCAAAAGAGCCAGTTTGATCGCGAGAGGCGACGCAGTAGACTTGGCTAATCCATCGAAGAGTTGGCGGCGCAGGGCGGTGTGCAGCCGGCCGAAGACAAAGTCGTTGCTGTCGGTGGCGCCGATCTGGTCGCTAGCCTGCCGGAAGTAGGGATCGGTGAGAGCAGCAACCAAAGAGCTGGGCCAGTTCTTGAACTCCTGATCGAGCAGTTGCGGCGACCAGCCTCCCCAGGCGAGGGATCGTCCGCCAATGCTGAAGAGCAGTCCGGCGTAGCCCAACGCCGGGTGGCTGTCCCAGGGCACGCGGAAGTCCGGCGTGCCGCCTAAAAACGGCATATTCTGAAAGTGCTCGGGAAGTGCAAACGGTCCGGATTCCAATACCAGAATCCGGCGGCTGTGCGTGGCGTCGTTGAGAAACAGCCTTGACGCCATCACGGCGCCGAAGGTACCCCCGCCAACAATAATAACGTCGAACCCGCGCGGCCTTCCGGCCACGGTCACGGCTGCAGTGTCACTCGCTTCCTGCAAGGTGTTGCAAAGAAAGCGACCCATGTTGTCGAGCGTGAAGGTGGTACTTTCAGCGAGTAATCCCATGGCGCATCTGCTCCTTACTCGGGAAGCGATTCGGGCGGGAGAGTTAGGTAGCATTTAACGACCCGATTCGATTATTGTCAAGTTAAAATTCGATAATCTGCGAGTTGCTGGATCTGCAATTCAGGATCTACCGGAAAGAAAAACACCCTGGGTGTGTGCTGGAATTCTAAGTCCGGGTCACAGTAGGTAACACATCGATTTCATCCAAGGTGAAAAACGCGAAAAACGACGCGACCGCCGAAGTGATGTAGACGACTAATACACAGAAGAATTCCCCCGTGCAATTCCTTTCAAATCAAGAAGAAAGAATGGTGGAGGCGGGGGGAGTCGGAATATTCACGGTTGTTGAAAACACGTAAGTCATTGATTTTTTGTGACGCCAGAAACGCAGAACACGGCAAGATTGCGCCCAACTGGAACGTAACTGGAACGCGGATTTTCGGCCGGTTACCAATCTTGTGAGGAAGAACTCACCTGCTTGCATAACAATGGCGGCTCCCTCGACCCGGGTAGACTGTGTCGGGACTCCGGAGCGGTTTCCTTGCGGCAGGCATATCGGCAGTGAGATTTAGCTTTTTTCTCCGGATGAAGATAGGTGCGCTTCGGGCGACAGACCGCGTTCGGGATCTACGAACAACCACGCCACGGCACCGACTACCGACAAACTCGCAGCCACAAGAAAAGACGTGGTCCAGCCAAATCGAGACGCAAGAAACGGAGTCAGTGAGGCGGTGAGCGCTCCCCCGAATTGGTTGCCCATGTTCATGAAGCCGGAGACGGAGCCAGAGGAACCGGAAGCTATATCGGCGGTGACCGACCAGAACGAGCTTTGCGAAAGATAGAGTGCGCCCGCACCTCCGGCGAGCACGATGCTGGCCAGCCCGGCGCTCTGCACTTGCGAACCAAACGAAAGGAAGGCGGCGGTCAAGACGAGCGCGAACACGGCGATGCCGCAGCGTCCAGCACGTTTTCCATAGAGCTTCGTGAGCTTATCGCTGATCGCGCCGCCCAGGGGGCTGCATGCGGCCATAGAGAGAAAGAGAAGTGTCGTGTAGGAAGCGCTAGCCTTCAGATTCAAGCCCCGCACTGTGGCCAGGTAAATGAAGAACCAGGTAAAGAAAATCCACGCGATATAGCCAAAACAGAAATAGGCGAGGGTAATGGCCCAAACATTCTTCGAGGAGAGGATGTTCATCCACGGAATGCGGTCACCGGCTACGACGCTACGTTGATTCGATCCTTCGGCCGTGCGGGAGTAGGTCGAGGGCCTAACCGTTCGCCCCGCCTGAATGAATTCTAGTTCCGCTGGCGAGACTTTGGGATGCTCTTCCGGCGTATTCCGCGCAAAGAGATACCAAATTGCTCCGACGGCGAGCCCGATGACGGCGCTCAGCCAAAACGACCATCGCCAGCCATAGTGAGTCATGATGTAGGTGATGAGGAATGGCGTGGCGCCCGCGCCGATGCCCACGCCGGCAAAAATCAGACCGTTGGCTCTTCCCCTCTCCTGCCAGGGAATCCAACGTGAAACGAATTGGTTGGAGGCGGGGAACAGGACCGCTTCCCCTGCTCCCAGAAGAAATCGAGCTGCTGCAAGAACCAGAACTGCTGAAATGATCCCGGGTGGAACGGCGGCAGTAAGAGAAGTGAAAATCCCCCACCATACGACGCCGAAGGCGAGCACCTGCCGCGATCCGAGGCGGTCGGCGAGCCATCCTCCCACGGTTTGGAAAAACGCGTAGCCGAGCAAGAAGGCGCTGGTCAGCGAACCTAGCTGTACGTTGGTAAGGTGGAATTCTGTGGCAATGAAACTTCCGGCGATAGAGAGATTGATCCGGTCGAGGTATGCGACCGCACTCAGAATAAATAACCAGAGCACCAGAAACCAGCGCACGCGACTCTTCGCACGTTCAACCATGCAGACTCCCTCGATGCCTACTGATAATGGGTACGCGGAGGCTCCCGGGATAAAGTTTCATCAGAGACGCGAACGACAGCGCTGATTCGTTTACGCAGTGTGTGCCTTTAGGAATCTCGCCAATTCCTGGGCGATGATCTTTTCTTCCCCGGGCTTCAGCATGAAGGAATTCATGGACAAAGCTTCGCCACGCTCTCCCGAAGAAAGAACGATGGACGGTGTTCCGCCGCGCAGGGCAGTGGTGACTTCGCGCGGCGTAAGTTTGATGCGAACGGGATCCCACTTGATGTGCATGTGGGGAACATGGTTGGCGATTTCGGGAGTGGGAAAAGAGGTCGTCACCCCCGGAATTTTTGTCACCTGGCTGGAGACAAAATCCAGGCGGCGTTGCCATTCCTTGTTCAGCGCCTCGTGATCTTCCTTCAAGTAGGATTCGAGCGCCTTGACCATCCCGACGATTTCTTCCTTACCCACTTTCTGGCTGCGGCCGAGCGTGTCTTCGTGCGGACTGTTGTTCAGTAGTGCGTAGGCGACTAAGTCTTTCTTTCCCACGAGCAGCCCCGCGCATTGCGGTCCGCGAATCGCTTTTCCCCCGCTGAAGGCGATGAGGTCGTAGCCCATGTTCGCGTAGTCCCAAAGGTGCGAGACGGGAGGTGTATCTGCGGCCGCGTCAATAAATGCCGGGATATTATTTTCATGGGCCAGCTTGACCCATTCTTGCACTTTGAGCTGTCCCTCATTGTCGGCGAAGTTCGAGAAATGCATCATCGCTGTTTGTGGATTGATGGCCTTTTTCAAATCGTCGCGTGATTCGACGACCACGAGTTTTACGCCGGTAGCGCGCAACTGATGGTCAAATGGATTGCGATGCGATTTCTGGATGATGACTTCCGATTTCATCCCGGTTAAATCGGGCAACTGCTCGATGAACCTCGGATTGTCCCCTGTGAGGATGCCCGCAAGACCGGACTGCATTGCGGCAGCAGCGCCCGACGTGACGAGCGCGCCGTATCCCTCCGGCAGCTTGAGCATTTCCGCGATGCGCTTGCCGGCAGCGACTTCCAAATCAGGAATGCTGACAAAATGGCGCCCCGCCATCGCCATCACAGCTTCGACTTCGGGACGCATCATGGAGCCGCCCAGAACAGTCATGGTTCCCTGGCCGTTGATGACGGTTGTTACGCCCAATTCTTCATAGACGTTTCCTGTTGCGCCGAAGCCGGTGACGGGAGCGGCCTTGCTGCCTCCGGCAGGCGGAAAGGCAAACGCCTTACGGCCGCTGAAAATCGTTCCGGCCAGCGCGCCTAGAGTGCCCAGAAAAGTTCTGCGATTCCAGCTATCTTTGAACGCCATCGATCTACGCCTCCTTCTTTACGTCGCGCACCACTGCAGCGATGCAGTTGATTTCCAGGAGCGACTCGCCCGGCAATCCAGCAACAGCCACGGTGGTGCGGGCGGGACCGCCATTCGGAAAGTACGTCTTGAACACCGAGTTCATGCCGTCGTAGTAGTCCAGCTTCGCGAGATACACAGTGAGTTGAAGAATGCTGTCCATAGTGCCGCCGCCTGCTTCGACGACGGCCTTTACGCCGTCCATCACCATTTGAGTGTGCATTTCGATCGTCGGTGTTTTTCCGGCGTCCGATTTGTTGCCGCGCGAATGTGCGCCTTGCCCGGCGATGTAGATCAAACCATTGTGAATGATAAGCGGCGTGATGAAACCCTTGCCGGCAGGTTTTCCATCGCCGTCGAGTTTCTGGACGGTGCCGGTGCCCTGCGCGGCCGATGCCGGCGTTTCACCCATCACTCCCGAGAAGCCGAGGCATGGCAAAAGCGCGGCCAGGCGAGCGGCAAAACCTCTTCTCGTGCTGCGATCGGTAAACATTTCTGATTCCTCCTTCGAGTGATCGTGATTTGAAATCGTTCGTACTTCAAGGCAACCCAAAACTAAAAACGTCGCTTCCCGCCGCGATGGCCACATATTGTTTGGCCTTCACCGCGTAGCTCATGGGTGAAGCATGCATGTTCTGGCCCGTATTGAAGTGCCACAGAGGCTTGCCCGTTTGCGCGTCAACGGCTTCAAAGGACTGGGCATCATCGCCGAAAAAGAGCAGTCCGCTGGCAGTGGTCATAACTCCACCGGAAGAATGCCCCGGGCCTGCTTGAGGATAGCGCCAGGCAGGTTTGTCGGATTCAAGACTGAGAGCGAGCAAACTCTTCTGGGCATGATCCCCGGGACTGCGGCGAGCGCCTGTGGAATAGTAGGTCTTTCCTTCGGAAAATTCCTCTGGCTTTAACAAAAGCACATCGCAGTTTTCGCTCGCCAGGAAATAGAAAAGATGAGTCAAGGGATTGTAAGAAGGCGAGTACCAGTTTGTGGCCCCGATGAATCCGGGACAGGTGCGCGCGCCTTCTGCCGTGGGTTGCACGCCGGTTCGAATCGGACGACCCTGCGCATCAATGCCCTTTGCCCAATTGAGTTTTTCGACGAATGGAAAAGCGGAGAGGAATTTTCCACTGGTGCGGTCCAAAACGTAGAAAAATCCATTGCGATTGGCTTGGACAAGCAGCTTGCGCGGCTGCCCCCGATAGTTCGTGTCGACCAGGACGGGGGTCTCCGTCGCGTCGTAGTCATACAGATCGTGCGGCGTAAATTGAAAATACCATTTGAGCTTTCCGGTATCCGGGTCCAAGGCCAGCACACTGGCGGTGTAAAGATCGTCCCCCGGGCGCGGACCGCCATCAAAATCGGGAGCGGGATTGCTGGTGCACCAATAGATTGTATTCAGTTCGGGATCGTATGTGCCCGGCATCCAGGTGGTGCCGCCGCCGCGCTTGTAGAGTTCGCCGGGCCAGCTCTCGGAGCCAAACTCGCCGGGCCCGGGAATTGTCCAAAAGCGCCACACTTCTTTTCCCGCCTCCGCATCGAAGGCGGCGATGAATCCGCGGACACCGTCATCACCGCCGGACGTTCCCACCAGCACTTTGTCCTTCACGACCAGCGGCGCGCTCGTTGCTCCGTAATTCTTGTTTCCCTCAGCGTAGGGAACGTCCCACAGTAGATGGCCCGAGCGTGCGTCCAGACAGAGCAGATGGGCGTTGTCCGTTTCCATATAGAGGTGCGAACCGAGAATTCCAACGCCGCGGTTGTGATGTTGCGAGGCATCGTCGATCAGTCCTTCGGTGATCGGGCGCGAGTAATGCCAAATGAGGCGGCCGGTTTGCGCATCCAGCGCAAATGCATCGTTTGCGGAAGTGACGAACATGAGGCCGTCGAAAACCACCGGCGTGACTTCCATGCTGTTTGAATTGGACACGTGGAAAACCCATTGCGCGCGGAGTTGCTCGACATTTTTCGGAGTGATCTGTTCAAGGCTGCTGAAGCGGCGGCCGGTGTAATCGCCATTGTAGGAAAGCCAATTCGCGCCCACTGGCTGCGCCGCGAGAGCTTCCGAAGTCACATGGATCGAAGTGGAAACGGAACCGTTTCCCGCTTCTTGCGTTTGTGCCCGCGTTTGGAGCGGAATGAAACTGGCCCAGAGCACTGCAGCGATGACCAAGAATCTGCGCATCAGAGCGGGAAAACCCGCTTTCTCCACCGACTCCATGAGAGTATCTGCCATTTCCCGAGAGTCTCTATACTACGGTGTCCTTCCAAGTTCCAGTCCCAATTTTAAGGTTTAAATCGAATCAATATTTCTTACCTAGTCCTAGAGACGCCCAAACTTCTTTACTGCTTCCTGGATAGACTTGAGTTTTTCGATCCACGCATACATCGAGTGCTCTTTGAAATCCATCTCTTGCGCCAGCGCGAGGACTTGCGGCGCACTCGCACGAGGGACCACTACCACGCCATCGGCATCCGCGACGATGATGTCAGCGGGACTTACCTTGACCCCATCGCACACGACCGGAATGTTTGATCCCGCGAAGCGATAGTGGCTTATCGAAGTGGAGGGCACGATGCCCAAGGCGTACACCGGGAATCCAATTTTTTGCAAATACGCTGTATCTCGTACTCCTCCATCAATCACCGCGCCAGAAAAATTGCGCGAGTACATCGCCGTGCCCATCAGGCCTCCCATGCCGGCGATGTCGGCGCCGTCCTCGACAACCATGACGTACACGGAATTTGGAGCGCCTTGATCGATTGCTGCAAGCATCCCCGTGAGCGCGCCTGGATCATTGTTGCTTTCTTTCTTCAAAAGCACCGTAAGCGCAAATCCAGCAAACTTCGTCGGAAAAATGGGCCGCATCCGATGGGTCATGTACATCTTACGCCCGCTGATTTGTTCGAGCGCATCGGATACGGAGGCCGCTTCGACGTGCCGGAATCCTTCGAGCAGGGAAGCGTCGTCGCTCGGCTTCGCAGCTTCCTGCCTGGAAGGTGGCCAGGCCCATCCCGCAAATCCCGTCAGGACAAGACTTACAGCTAGAACTCCTCCGCAGACAATGGCGCGTCGGAAAAAGCCGGCGAATCTGTTCATGGAATCCTCCTCAAAGTCAGTGTGAAGCACGGACTCTAATACTGTAGTACGCTCGCCTAACGCATGTCGCCTCAATAGAAATTCGACGCGGTCGAATAGGCCGATGCCCCGCCTCAACGGAATATCGCGCCGTTTCATTGGGAGCGGGATTTTTTGCGAAGCAAATGATACTTTTAATTCCTCAAACTTGATAGGGAGCGCGGCAAAATCGCTTTCTGCCGCCAAGAGCCAAATGACTGATATCCGTTCGCGCATCACGACTTGGAGGAAGGCAGGTTTCATTCTGCTTTCCTCCCGCCATTTTCTCTGCGTGGCTGCTGCTTCAGTATCCTTTGCTGCTTGCGTGTTGGTGTTACAGGCCGGCGCGCAGAATACGAAATCTCCAGCCAGGAAAAATCAGGCGGGAGATTCTGCTGCTGAGGATGGCCGGAAAACGTTTGAATCCGTTTGTGCCACATGCCATGGCCTGGATGGGCGCGGCGGCGAACGCGGGCCTAACATCGCCACACGCGCCGAAGTCCAACAGTTGTCCGACGAGGAAACTCTGCACGTCTTGCAGAAAGGAATGCCGGCGGCGGGGATGCCGGCGTTCGGTGCGCTGGGTGTACCGAAGATCTATGCGGTGACGGCCTACTTGCGAGTTCTGCAGGGCGGAGGCAAAGCGCCTCCTATTCTGGGAGACGCGCAACGCGGCAAACTACTCTTCTTTGGAAAGGCGCGTTGCGCGGACTGCCACATGATCAGCGGCTTGGGTGGATTTGTCGGAGCCGATCTGTCTTCTTACGGTGCTAACAGGTCGGCGAAGGAAATTCGAACTGCCATCACCGACCCCAACAAGGATCTGGAACCGCGGGAAAGAACGGTGCTCGTGACCACGCACGAAGGTCGCCAATTTACGGGTATCGCGCGCAACGAAGATAATTTTTCACTGCAATTGCAGTCTCTGGATGGAACTTTTCATCTGTTCTCTAAAAAGGACCTTGAGCACTTCGAATATCTGCCAAAATCGCTTATGCCATCGGACTACGGCTCGGTACTGAGTGCCACTGAACTGGATGACCTGGTGAGCTATCTTGTGCGCGCAGCTCGAGCGGCAAAGAAAGCGCAAGCATCCGGAACAAAATCGGAGCTTGAGAAAGAGGAGGACTGACCGCTGGCCGAGCAATTGGCGTTTTTCTTCTCGCACTGTCTGAGATACAGAACGCACGGATATCTTCTCGGCACGGGATCTCAAAAATGAAAAGAGTGCCTCTTCCGCTTGCTCTGCTGCTGATAGGGATCATCTCCCTTGGCTCGTTAAGAGCCGTTGCACCAGAGCGGCGTTTCGAATTGCTTGCTGAATCGCCGAAATTTTGGACGCTTGTGGATCGCGACGCGAAGCTTACGACCGTCGCCACTGGGTTTGGATTTACGGAAGGGCCGGTTTGGGATCGCGCGGGATTTCTTTACGTCAGCGATGAAAACATCAACAAAATATACCGCGTCTATGTGCCCGACGGGCGCAAGGAGGAAGTTGTCTCACTTGGCGATCCCGACGGAAATACGTACGACCGCGAGCACCATCTTCTGGACTGTGCCAGCATTTTGCGCGCCATCGTCCAGGTCGAGCCGGATGGCAAATACAAGATCCTGGCCGACCGCTTTCAAGGGAAACGCTTCAATAGCCCTAACGATGTGATCATTGGTCCGGACGGCGCGATCTATTTCACCGACCCGACTCTCGACTTGGTGAAAGGAGAAAAGCAGGAGATTCCTTTCCAGGGCGTGTATCGCCTCGATTCGAAGGGTGAAGTCCGTTTGCTCACAAAAGATTTGGCCCAACCCAACGGGCTGGCCTTCTCCCCCGATGGAAAGAGTTTTTACGTCGATGACAGCAAGCAAAGAAACATTCGCGTTTATGACGTCGCACCCGACCGAGTGCTCGCGAATGGCCGCATCTTCGGAGAAGAGTCCGGTGGCAAAGGCGACGGCGTGCCGGACGGAATGAAAGTAGACAGGAATGGGAATCTCTACGTGACGGGACCGAAAGGCATCTGGGTGTGGGATCCGCAAGGCCTTCATCTCGGCACGATCGCCATGCCGGAGCAGCCAGCCAATCTGGCTTGGGGCGACGCCGACTACGGCACGCTATACATCACTGCGGCCACCTCTGTGTACCGGCTGAAAACCAAAGCGCACGGTTTCGTCCCGTATCAATCGAATTCACCCTGAAATTGACAGTCGCGGGTCAGCCTTCTCTAGCGGGAAAGTTGCATCACTCGGAAACAATCAGGGGTGGAGACTTTAACGACTCAGGGACTAGGCCGGCTGCGCACAGCAATGAGGGACACCTGCTCCAGGGTCGGGTAATGGCCTTCTTCATCGGGCTTTCGTTCGGCGGGCTCGATCTGTTGAACCGTCATCTGTGCCGGAAGGGCTCCGTTGAAATATTTCCTGTACACTTTCTCAAACACTGCCGATTCTGATAAATCGTCCAGGTAAACTGTCGTCGAGACAACTTGATCGAACCTCATGTCCGCCTGCTCCAAATTGTCGAGGAGGTTTCGCATCGTCTGGCGAACTTGTTCCGCAGTGATCGCTGCGTACACGCCGCCATTGGGGCCTGGAATGAATCCACTCTTAGCTGAACAATACAGCGTGTCACCAGCGAAGACACACGGGCTAGCGGTTGGACTTGGCGGCATATTCTTAGGGCGTATTGCTCGCCGCTGGCTTAGGTCGCGCACGGCCACGCCCGTGTATGCAATATGCACGCCTTCGGGCAGAGCCGACACTTCGATGGTGGCACGACCAGGGGTATTGCCGAACTCGAAGCGCTTGGCGTAGAGCTCATTCATGATGCGCATCGGGATTTCGCGCGTGAGATAAGGATTCACGAAGACCATGTTGCTCAGTTTGAGTCCAGCGGCCTCCACAACGGCCTGCATGCCGTCGAGCGCGAGATCGACTTGAGCGGCGGGATCCGGCGGAACTTTTCCGGTTGCGCGGTCGCTGCCCGGCATCGTGGAAACAAATAATCTGTCGTGTGTAAGCATTCCGGGAGAAAAAGCCTTGTTTGGTTTGAATGCAGGCGGAGAGACCGGCTGCTTACCTTTGAGATCGCGGACGGCGACAGCGTTGATTTGGACGGCATCGTCCTGCGGCAACCGGGCAATACCGAGTACCGCCCGCGCAGGAGGTTCCTGTGGGAAATAAGCGGCAAAGGCTTTGTTCAACTCGGCGTACTGATGCACGTCTTTGAGATAAACCTGCACGTAGACCACATGATCCATGGTGAGGCCAGCGGCTAAGACGACGCCTTTTACGTTGTCGAGGGACTGGCGGACTTGATCGCCAATATTTTCTGGAACGCTGCCGTCAGCGCGGAAAGGCCCCTGGCCAGAGATGTAAACATAATCGCCTGCGTCGATTCCGGGGGAACCGAGTTCGACATTTGCAGCGAGAGGATGGTGCGGTGCAACCGCTTGAGTTTGCGCATGCACACCTAGGGCAAGCAAGAGCAGCGCGGCGACGGACAAGAAAAAAAACCTCATGCCACTTTTCCCTTACGTGCCGAAGCTAGAATTGCCCGCAGTCGTTGTCCGACAATCATTTCTTCTCCGGGCTGGATCGTCATGGAGACCAACTCGAGGTGGTTCTGCTCTTTGAGTTCCTTCGGATTCGGCTTCGGTTTATCGGCACCTTCCTGCACTGCGGAAACCATGCTGGGATTATCAATGCTGAGCACTTCGATCGCAGGATCACCGTCGTGCAATTTCCGCACGCATTCGCTCACATTGAAGCCCCAGGCCTGTTGGTCCCACGAAATGCGCAGGGTCGGATAGCGATTACCGTCGTCGGGAATATAGATCTGAGTCTGCACCCCGGGGACGGTTTCGACCAACTTGGCGATGCGATCCACCCGCGCATGCCATTCGTCGTAGAGTTTTTTGGAATCGATCTTGAGCCAGGTTTCGATGGCCGTCAGGCAGCCGATGACTTCTTCTTTGCCAACTTTCATGGGACGGCATACCGCGCCTTCGTAAGGGCAGGAGTTGCGCAAGGCGGCCTCGATCAGATCCTTGCGACCCAGCAACACGCCGCTGCACTGCGGTCCGCGCAGGCCCTTGCCTCCAGAAAAAGTATAGAGGTCGAGTTTCATTTTTGCGTAGAGCTTGATGTTGTCAATCGGCGGTATACCTGCGGCATCGTCCAGGAGGAGTGGCACATTGTGCGCTTTGGCGATGGCCACCTCGCGCACGAGTCTGTCGCCGAGGTCGGTGGTGTAAATCATCGCTGTGTTGCCGGTGATGGCGTTCGCAATTCCTTCCGGCTTCTCGACGATGATCAGCTTGGCCCCCGCTAGCCGGATGGCGTTGTCGAACGCGCTGCGTCCGCCGGCCATAATGACTTCGTGCTTCAGGCCAGTGGTATCCGGAAGCTGCCAGATCTTTTGCGGATCGTTGCCGGCGATGCAGGCCGCGGTCGCGGCAGCCATGGCACCCGCAGCACCGGAGGTAATTAATCCGGATTCGGCGCCCGTCAATTCCGCCAAGCGACGTCCCACGGCCTGGTGCAATTCGACCATGTTCACAAAATGACGGCTCGCTTCGGCCTGAGCCTCTTGCACTTCCGGAAACTGCAGCGATCCGCTCAGATAGGTCCATGTTCCGCGGCAATTGATGACCGTCTTGACCCCCAGGCGGCTGTAGACATTCTCTTTTGTGTCGTACCCGATCGCGGCAGCGGATTTTTCGTAAAGATGGTGAGCCGCAACTTGGGCTAAGAGCGGCGAGGCGGCCAGCATTTTCATAAATCCGCGACGGTTCGATTCCTGAGTGAAAGGCATGTACTTCCTCCCGATCGTTAGTCGTCTACTGAGCGAAGATTAAGGTTCCAAAGTGTTCGGGCACGTGGTTGGGGTCCCGGTTGACTACACAAGTCGGCTGCCAGCACATGAAGTGGCGCACGGGATCCGCGCCCAGCCCGTCTATGCGGTACAGGTTGGCCCGCCATTTAGTCGCGGACTTGACCGGCTTTTCACTAACCGACCGCAGCGGCACCCGTGCCGCCGCGTACCAGACGTGGTTCTTTTCGTCGATGCGCCCCTGTCGCTGCCACCCAGAATCCCAGTTGGCGTCGTAGCTATCTCGATTCAGGTCGATGGCCAAATCGACCCAGTCGCCTGTCGGCGCGATCTCGAATTCACGATAGTGCTTGATGTCGGTCCAATCGTCGCCCAGGAAGAACTCGACCACGTCGCGGTCCCAAAGTTTGAGGCGGTCTTTACTGTTATCCGCAGGCAGCCAGAGATTCAGCTCGTTGTATGGAGAGACGAAAAGCAGATATAGATCGGAGTCGGTCCAAAAAGCGCGCACTTCGGTCTTCAGCTTGGGATAGTCGATCTCTTGCGAGCAATCTTTCTCGATCCAAGTGGACGCCGCGTGTGACCAGGTTGCCGACTTCGGATCAGTATTTAACCCCGGCGCCTGTGCAACGTGCGGAATGGAAAAAGTGGCCATGGGCGTTGTGACTTCGCACACCTCCCCGGCAAACGCGGCCGCCAGCGTTAGGAGCGTCAATGACAGGCTCTTGGTGAACATAAGTTTGTTATGGCCGCGGGGCGTTTCTTAACTCCGGCGAAATTTCGTACGCCTTCTCGAACTCCGCCTGCGCCTCCGCCTCCTTTCCTGCCTGATGAAGTGTCAATGCAAGGTTGTAGTGTGCTTCCGCATAGCGCGGCTTGAGGCGCACAGCCTCGATAAACTCCCCCTGCGCTGTCCGGAGGTCGCCCGCCTGCAACAGTACCAGCCCGAGATTGTTGTGAGCTTCCGCGAAATTCGGATCGCGGCGCACGACTTCCCGGAAGACATTGGCGGCGCCCGCGGTATCGTTGTTTTGGCCGAGGACCAATCCCAATTGTATCCGGGCGTCAGTATACTTGGGGTCGAGACTGATGGCTTCATTTAATTCGCGAACAGCCTCATCCAGATGCACTGACTGCGCCAGCGCGAGGCCAAGGTTGTAATGCGCCTCCGCAAGATCAGGATCGGACATCACCGCCTGTCGGAGTTCCTCGAGCGCGCGTGCGCGATCGTTCTGGCGCCAATAGAGCAACCCGAGACTTGAGTGGGCCTGCGCATAGTCCGGTTTCAGCTCGAGCGATTTCTCGTAGGCCGCCAGGGCACGCCGAGCGTCCCCCGTGTGCTCCCACGTGACGCCCAGATAGTAATGGCCGGTCGGCAGCTCGGGGCTTTGTTCGACGGACTTCTGAAAGAGCGCCAGGGCATCGTCGAGCTTCTGCTTCTTCAGCGCATCCACGCCTTGGAGGATAAGATATTTCGATTGTGCCAGGCGCGCGCGAAACTCGCGCAGTGCGCTCAGCTCATCCAGCTCCTTGTGGGCGGCACCGGTCTCGCCCTGAGCACGCAACGCGATACCCAGGTTGTAGTGCGCCTTTTCGAAATCAGGCTTCAGCTCGATTGCCCGCCGGAACGCTGCGGTCGCGCCGGCCGTATCGCCGCCGGATTTGAGCTCCATGCCGAGGTTACATTGCGCCTCCGGATCTTTGGGATCGATTTCGACAGCCTTGCGGAACTCGGCGAGCGCGCCAAGGTGATCGCCCTGGCGGCGCAGCGTCACGCCCAGCAGCGAGTGCGCCGGCGCGAACCGGGGATTAAGGCGGAGGGCGCGGCGAAACTCGGCTGCGGCGGCGGCCAAATTTCCGAGCTGTCCTTCGGCAAGCCCCAGTTCGAGATGCAGTTCGGCAGAAGGCTTCGATATTAGCGCCCGCCGTAACTCGCCCTCAGCAGCCAATGGATTGCTTTGCCGCAAATAAATGCTTGCCAAGAGGCCATGTGCCCCGGCGTTCGCGGGATCGAGATCTATCGCCGCGCGCAGTTCTTTGAGCGCGGCGGCCTCGTCGTGAAGATCGTACCAGGTCGCGCCTAACCCGTAGTGCGCGTCCGCCCACTTTGGTTTGAGCCGCACGGTTGTCTCAAACTCTTCAACGGCCTGCTTTTCATCACCTTTATATTTCAGCGTGAGCGCCAGGTTGTAATGCGTGACGGCGTCGTTGGGTTCGAGGGCCAACACCTTGCGGTAACTTTCGATGGCCTGGTCCCATGATTTATTGCGAGAAAGTTCTGTGGCCCGTTGGCGGTAACCCTCGGCAGTCTGCGCAGAAGAAGGCGCAGCGAACAAAAGGCCCAGAACCAGCAGAAACACCATTAGCCTATAGCGCACAAGAGTGAACCAAGAAAGTGTCTGCCCGGCCGGTCAGCTCAGACATGCGAAACTGCTTTCAGGCGCAGGCTAACCAGGTGGGACAGGCATTCCGGCCTGTCCCACCTGGCTTTGCACACCTTACCAGTAGAACTTCGCGCTGATTTGCCCTTCGCGTCCAAGTGACCTCGTACTGGTCACCCGACCGAACTGGTCGCCGTTGAAATCGCCGTCCGGGTTGTTGAACTGGGCGTGGTTGAATATATTGAAGAATTCAGCGCGAATCTCAAACCCCAGGGACTCCCTGATCAGGGTCCTCTTGGACAAGCCGAAGTCCGTGTTGCTGATTCCAGGGCCGTGGAAGAACTGTCGGTTTGCGTTGCCGAACTGTCCCGTTGGACCAGTAGCAAACGCGTCCGGCAGGAAGTAGGTGTTCGCTCCATTAGGGCCCGCTTTGCGGGGATTTTGGGTCACGACCTTCCCCACCAGGTCGGGCACATCGGTGTTCCCGCCGCCAACCAGCGAGTAATCTCCGCTCTGGCTCAGCCCGACGGGCAGACCACCGGACAAACGGGTAACACCATTCATGCTCCAGCCTTGCGTCAAGCGCTTCGGCAGGGTGCCGAAGGCCCGGTCGAAGGGAACTGCCCAGATGTAACTGACCACGAAATTGTGGGTGAGGTCGAAGGCCGAAAGCGAGCGGCTGAGCCGGGGGTTCGAGAAGTTCACCCACTGGCCAAAGCCGGAAGAATTGTCCATCGCTTTGGAGAATGTGTATGCCGCCAGCAAGGTAAAATCCGCGGCTTTGCGTTCCACCGTGATCTGTCCCGCGTTGTAGCTCGAATTGGCGATGTTGGCCGTGAAGCTGTTGTTCTGGCTGAAGGCAGGCCCAAGATGGTTACGCGTGCCACCGATGCAGATGCTGCCAGGCGTGGGACACGGGACGGTGAACGCGCCAGTCGGAGCGGGCGTGCCTGGAGGCAGCGTGTATGTCTGGCTTTCCAAGTCACGGTCACATGTAGGCGTCGCGCCCAATTGGTTGAGCTGCGCGCAAAGCGCCGGGTCGCCGGGATTGGCGTCGTATTGCGAGATTAGTTTGTGGCCCTGCGTTCCGACATAGGCCAGGGTCAGCACTGTAGACTTACTCAGCTCCCGCTGAATAGACAAATTGTAGTGTTCCGCATAGGGCGGCCGATTGTGAATGTCGTAGCCCGGCGAATAGGAGATCGGTAGATATTTTGAGTAATCGAGTGTCGCATTAGACGCGGCGCCGGGAGTCGGTAACACAAATGGGAAGCGCTGCGTCTGTGAAGATCCGTCGGAGAGTGTCTGGAACGGCTGGTCGAACGTGACCGGGGTCGGCGACACCCAATACTGTCCAAAGGGAGCATCACCCACTTCGTAGAACAGGTTCAGGTCCTCGATCGACGTAAAGTAGATGCCGTAAGAAGCTCGGATACTGCTCTTGCCGGGACCGCCAAAAATCTTGGCCCCCAACCCATCGGTAAATCCCGGCGAGTAAGCAATGCCAAGCCGTGGAGAAAAGTCGTTATACCGTGTCGGAGCGAGTGTGCTCGGTATACCCGGATCTCCCGGAACCACCCAACCCAGCGGGGCAGTCGGGAACTGCGTGGATTGCAGCCCGGGCACGATGGTCTCAATCTTGCCCTGCGTGTCATACCACGGCATGCTTACTTCCCAGCGCACACCCAGATTTAGCGTGATGTTCGGCCTCACCTTGTAGGTGTCCTCAGCGAACGCCCCGCCATAACGCGACCGGGAATCCAGGAACTGCTGACTGCATTGGTTATAGTTCTGCGCTGCGCCGAGCAGGAAGTCGGCGATATCATTCCCGGTTATGCTGCCATCGAACGTGAAGTCTCCGTTCGGCGCGCAAGTATTGCGCTCATTGATTTGCAGGTAGCGGAACTCGCCGCCAAACTTCAGCGTGTGCGCGCCCTTTACCTTCAAATAAGTGTCGGAGGCATGCCATGTGTTGTTCGGTTGAAACGTCGTGAGCGTGTTCACGCCGAGGGAAAAGTTGTTGAAGTAGATCGGCGGCACGGTCTGCGGAAATCCCGCCGGCCCCGAGGGGATAATGCCCAACGTTCCTGCTCCCGTTACAAAACCGAGATCGGAGAGGTTTGCGAAGCTGCTCTTCGGCTCGTCCGTATGCGTAGCTGTCCGGAAGAAGCTCAAACGAAATTGATTCACCGCGCTGGAGCCAAAAGCCTTGCTGTTACTGATGACGAACTGTTGAGCGCGCGATGAAGTGACGCTGCTAAAGCCCGGCACGCTGGCGTTCAGCGCGTTCAGCGAGCTCGAATCGTCGAAGTGATAATAAAACGACCAGTTGCCGGTCATCTGGTTATTGAAGTCCACCCGCTGCGCGGCCTTGTCATCCTTCACTATGTTCCTTTGGCTGGCGTCCGCGAAATTTCCATTACCATCGCCTATCGGAATATAGGGCAGTATCTTGGTCGCCGGCGTGGCAAACGCGCTCGATGGGATTATGCCGTTGGGGAAAACACAGCCCGTGGGGCTGGCAGGATTGGTATTGTCGCAGGCTGCTGTGGAATATGCTTCGCCATTGCTAACCGCGTAGCCCAGCCGATTCGAAAGCGTATCCGCCCAATTTAATCCACACGTAGCACCCGAGGGGCAAGGTTGACTGTTCACTAGGAGCGAATCGCCGTTGGCATCCAGGAAGGCACTCGGGTCGAAGGTGCCGCCCCTCTGGGCGGTCGTGGGCACCGTCACCGAACCCGTACTGGCCCCTCTAATCTGGCGCGTGCCCTGATAGTCCGTGAACCAGAAGAGCTTGTTTTTCCAGAACGGACCTCCGATCGCGTAGCCAAACTGGTTACGCCGCAGCTCCGCCCGTGTCGGGTCGAAGAAACTACGCGCGTCGAATTTGTCGTTGCGCAGGTACTCGAACACATCTCCGTGAACGCCGTTGGTGCCGGACTTGGTAATCGCGTTCATCACCGCGCCGCTGAATTTTCCGTACTCGGCGTCAAAGCTATTGGTGATGAGCCGGAATTCTTCCACGGAATCAAGATTGGGGACTAACCCAGCACCTAGATTGCGTCCCTCGCTCACATCGCCGCCGTTCACAAGGAACGCGTTGGCGGTCTCCCGCTGGCCATTTACCGACAGGTTCCCTACGTTCGTCGAGTATCCCCCCGAAACCGCCCGGTCCTGCTGCATGGTGCCGGAAGTGACGGGCACCACTCCCGCCTGCAAGCCGAGAAGGTCCAGGTAGCTGCGGCCATTCAATGGCAGTGAGAGCATTTTCTTCGAGTCGATCACATCGCCCAGCTGCGTGCTTTCCGCCTCCACTTGCACGGCATTGGCGGAGATGCTGATTTCCTGTTGCACGGTGCCAACTTCGAGCGTGACGTCAACGCGAAATTGGTCGTTCACTTTCAATTCGATATCCGTCGCCGTGTACTGTTGGAATCCTGGAGCGGTAGCGGTGAGCTTGTAGTTTCCGGCCGGCAGAGCCAGTATCCGGTAGGAACCGTCTGCAGCCGAAACGGTTTCCTGCTTGAAATTGGTTTGCACATTCGTGGCTACAATGTGTGCGCCGGCAACCACGGCCTGAGTGCGGTCGTGCACCACACCCAGAATCGACCCGGTTACATCCGCACGCAGAACATTCGGACCGAAAAGCATTGTTAGAACCAGCAGAAGAGCAGAAACTCCACGTTTAAAACGATTTTGCATTAGGCACCCCCAATGCGCGTAGCATGTCACGAAATGCTGGCAGCAATCAAGCCCGCTCATGCTCATACTCGGCGGCGTTCCGATATAGCCCGGGTGTTGCGGCTCGCGGTGCTGCGGTTAGCCGAGCCAGTTCATCGACGTATTGATCGCTTTGGGCACAGAGTCGCTAGCTGCGCTCTGGTCATCATGTCTGGACTCGTCCGAGGCACACGTGTAGCCCAAACACACCAAAGACGCGCGTAATCTATTGGTTGCCAATAGTGAGAATCTGGGAGGCGGGGGGAGCCGGAATAATCCAGGACATTGAAAACATGTAACTTATTGATTTTTCAAAACGCCAAAAACGCAGAACACTGCAAAATCGCGCCTAACTGGAACGTATCTGGAACGCGGGATTTTCATCTTTTCATCCCTCGCGAAAAAAGAGGAGCTGCGCGCTTGGCGGCCCCTCCTCCGGCGTCGGCGGTCACTAGGACATAGAGTCGACATTTCCGAACGTGGGCGCCGACCAGGATGGATTTGGTACCCGCAATGGTGTTTCCAGAACAGCTCGTGGGGCCGCGGGGATCGCACCCTTGAGCCCATTGCATACAAATAGGCTATTCATCGTTTGTTCGAATAGAACCCGCAAAAATGCTAGACCTCTGATTTCTCCAAAATCTGTCACTTTCGATTTGCTACTTTTTATTCCTTTTTATTTCCTTTGCGTATAGACTTCATGCAAGTCACAGGTTTCCGCGCACTCCGCCTTACTGCGTATTTCGAGATACCGTGCGGATCCGGAAAAGAGAGTCGTACCATGCCAGCTCGTCATCACAGCTTGACAACACGTCGTCATCGCGTATCAAAGCTTCCATCCGGGTTGGTGTTACTTCTGCTGATCGCAGCCGAACCGAGCTTAGCCCCCAGCCAGGAGATCAAATACAGCCAGGATCCCAATGCGGAGAAGCGCATGACGCTGCTGCTGAAGGATTTCGAACCCCGCTCGATGGCGCACCTGGCCGCGCATGAGGCGCCGCGCGCGCGATTTGCGGCGATCGACATTCACAACCACATAAACGACGCCGGGGGCATCCATGGCGAAGAAGTACCCGTGGCGGACGTGATCAAGGTGATGGATCGCGCGAACGTGAAGAAGATCGTGATCCTCACGGGGATGTGGGGTGGCAAATTGCAGGGTGTGCTGGACAAAATGGTGAAACCGTATCCAGACCGGTTTGTGGTCTTCACGCAGATCGACTGGAGCAAGATCAACGATTCGGAGTTCAGCGCGGAGATGGTGAAGCAGATCGACGATGCCGTGCGGCGCGGGGCGCGCGGCCTGAAGGTGCTGAAGGATCTTGGGCTGGGCGTGCGCGACAAGTCGGGGAAGCTGGTGGCGATCGACGATCCGCGGCTCGATGCCATCTGGGAAGAGTGCGGACGGCTTGGCATTCCCGTGGCGATTCACTCGACCGATCCGGAAGCATTTTTCACGCCGACGGATAAGTACAACGAACGCTACGAGGAGCTGATGCACAATCCCTCGTGGAGCTTTTACGGGCCGCAATTCCCGGGCAAAGACAAGCTGCTCGAAGAGCGCAATCACGTTTTTGCCAAGCATCCGCGCACGACGTTCATTGCCTTGCATGTCGCTAATTGGCCGGAAAACCTGGACACTGTGTCCGCCTGGCTCCAGAAATTCCCGAACATCGTTGTTGAGCTGGGCGCACGCCAGGCCGAACTGGGGCGGCAGCCGCGGCGCGCGCGGCAATTTTTTGTGGAATTTCAGGATCGCATTCTGTTTGGAACCGACAGCGAGCCAGAAGAAAAGATGTACGCTAACTATTTTCGCTGGCTGGAAACGGGTGATGAGTATTTCGACTATTGGGGCTACCCCGGCCAGGGGCGATGGAAGATTTATGGCATGGAACTGCCGGACGCGGTGCTAAAGAAAGTCTACCACGCGAATGCGGAGCGGATTTTTGCTGAGTTTAAGGGGCCGAGCGGAGACGGGGAGAAGAGACCGTGACATTTTCACAGCTCATAGAGGTACGAAACGAAAAATGGATCAGTCACAGGGGACGGGCGTTGCCGATGCTGCTGGCGGCGGGTCTTCTGCAGATCAGCGGTTGCAAAGGAAAGGAGGCGCAACCGGCGGCCGGACCCGCTGCGGCGCAAACATCCGCGATCCGCGTGAGCACGGAGTCCGATGGCATACACGTGCAAACACCTGCGGCGGAGTTTTTGCTGGGACCTTCCGGCTATTTGCAGGCGAGCCTGAAGAGCGAAGGCAAGCTGCTCACGCTGGAAGATCCGGAAAAGGAAGGGGGACAACAGGTCATCGCCGGGCGCACCGAGGTGAGCGACTTTGTATTTGATTTGACGCAGGCGAAGGTGGGCGACGCCGCGGGCAAGCTCGGGCGACTGGGAAAACACATTGACGTTCCTGGAAAAAGCGCGAGCACGGGTCTCGAGGAGACTTTGACGCTCGAAGTGTATGACGACTTTCCAGCACTGGCGCTGCTCTCCGCTACGCTGCGCAATGCGGGGCAGAAAGGCGTAGTCCTTGACAGCGTTTCGCTGCAGAGGCACAGGCTGAATGCCCAGGCGGGCGATTCGCATGCCGCGCCGCATGAGATGTGGTCGTTCTACGGGTCGAGCTTGAAATGGGGCAAGGACGATGTCCTCCCCGTGCCGGCAAAGTTCTCACAAGAGAATCCGTTCGGCGCGCCGGTGGAAGTAGCGGGAGATTTGGGACGCGTGGGCGGTGGTATTCCGGTAGTGGCGTTCTGGACGCGAAATGTGGGGGAAGCGATCGGGCACATTGAAACATTGCCATTGGTTCTCTCGATCCCGGTGGAAACGACTAAAGATCAGCGCGTCCTGGCATCGGTACGTTTGCCGGCGAAGACCACGCTGAAACCAGGCGACGTATTTTCGACGCCACGCACGTTTCTGGCGGTGTACAAAGGCGATTATTACGAACCGCTGAGTGTGTGGTCGAACGCCGTGGAGCGTGAAGGACTGGCGAGACCCACGAACAATGAAGAAAACTACGCGGTGAGCTGGTGCGGCTGGGGCTATGAATCGGATGTGACGCCTAAGCAGATGCTGGCGACGATCCCGAAACTAAAGGAGCTGGAGATTCATTGGGCGACGCTTGATGACCGGTGGTTCGATAACTATGGCGATTGGCAGCCGCGAACGGATACGTTTGCGGGCGATGCGATTCAGAAGATGGTGAGCGATTTTCACGCGCAGGGGATCAAGCTGCAGTTGTGGTGGCTGCCGCTGGCGGTCGAGGATGGGCGCAACGGTTATAACGGCCACAAATTTGTCGTTTCTGAGGTGGTGAAGAAGCATCCGGACTGGCTGGTGCTCGATAAGAACGGAAAGCCGGCGCGGATGACGCGCAATCTGGCGACGCTTTGCCCGGCCGTGCCGGGAGTGCAAGCATATTACAAGGAGCTGACGGAGCGTTTCATTCGCGATTGGGGATTCGACGGACACAAGCTGGACAACATTTACGCCACGCCACCCTGCTATAACCCGAAACATCATCACAAGTCTCCGCTGGATTCGCTATATGCGATGGGCGAGGTGTACAAGACGATTTTCGAAACGACCCGCGCTTTGAAGCCGGACAGCGTGACACAGAGCTGCCCGTGCGGCACGCCGCCGAGTCTGGCGTGGTTCCGCTATATGGATCAGGCCGTGACGGCTGACCCCGTGGGTTCGGTGCAGGTGCGGCGGCGGATCAAAATGTACAAGGCGATTCTGGGGCCGCGCGCGGCTATTTATGGCGATCACGTTGAGCTCACACGAATTATTGGCGAAGGCGACAGAGAGCAGGATCTTGGGGATGATTTTGCGTCAACGCTGGGAACCGGCGGCGTGCTCGGCACGAAGTTCACGTGGCCTGACTACGGGCCAAAATTGAAAAATGTGTACCTGAAACCAGACAAGGAAGCGCACTGGAAAAAGTGGATCGACCTGTACAACGGGAAAATGCTTTCGAAGGGTAATTTTCGCGACCTCTACATTTACGGTTACGATTCGCCGGAGGCTTACGCGATCGAGAAGGACGGAAGCATGTTCTATGCGTACTACGCGCCGGAGAAGCCCGGGAAGACGGCCTCCGGGATGTGGAAGGGTGAAGTAGAATTGCGCGGGCTGGCGGCAGAGAAGAGTTACAAGATCGTGGATTACGTGAATCAGCAAAACTATGGCGTGGTGACGGGACCGACGGCAAGACTAAAGGTAGAATTCACGGCAAACCTGTTGTTGGAAGCGACGCCTGCGCCGGCGGCACCGAGACGCTAGTCCGCGAGCTAGAGAAGGTTACTTCAAATGTGTACGCGTGGGTGATGCGGCCGCGGGAGAAACTTGCCAGCGTTCTCGAAGAAAGCTTTCGCGGTGCCGCGCATCGCGGAAGGCTTCGGTGCCGCCTGCTCGAGTTGCGGAGAGAGCGCCAGTGATGTTGGCGAATTTTAGACAGTCCTCGATTTTAGCGCCACGGATGAATTGGTGGACGAATCCGGCGTCGAAACTATCTCCGGCACCGACCGGATCGACAGCATCGATCACCGGAGGGAATCCGGCAAATTTTTCGCTTCCGCGCCGCGCCGTCGCGCCCTGCGAGCCGCGCTTGATGACGACCAGCGGCACCTTCCGGGAAAGAATTTCCGCGGCCTGGGCGGGGTCATCGACCTTCGCGAGCTTGCAAGCTTCGTGCTCGTTCGGCAGGAGAATGTCGACGTATTTCAAGACGAGCTGAATATCATCCGACCAGCGGTTCTCAGGGTCGTCATTGGTATCGAGAGAAGTAGATAGCCCGGCTTCCTTGGCTTTGCGGAAAAGTTCAACCAGACTGGGGCGCATGCCCTTCTGCAGGAAATAGGAGGAGAGATGCAGGTGCTTCGCGCCGAAGACGTAGCTTAGATCAAGGTCTTTCGCGCTCATGTCGTACATCGTGCCGAGATAGGTAAGGATGTAGCGGTCTTTGCGCTGCGGCAGGATGACGGTCAGCCCCGTGGTCTTGCCGGGGAACCGGCGGACTTTTGTAAGGTCAACACCGCTCTCGCCAAGGCGCTGCAGACAAATCTCTCCGAGCGGGTCGCTGCCGACGGAAGAGCTGAAGCCGACCTTGTTACCGAGTAGCGCGAGATTGTGCGCGAAAATGGCCGAGGAGCTGCCCAGAGTGATGCTGAGGTCCTTGGCGAGGTGCTCGCGTTCGAGCACCAACTCTTGAGGTAGCCCATAGAAAATAAGGTCGAGATTTAGCTCTCCGACAACGCTAACGTCGAAATTCGGCACAGATCCTCTCCAGAAATCGAATCAATCCAGAATCACAACGCGGCTGAGGTTCCGGGGATGATCGGGATTGAGGCCTTTCTTGATTCCCGTATGAAAACCAAGCAACTGCGCGGGGACCGTGAAGGGAGCCAGGGTCACGACCTCCGGAGCAGTGAGGCCCAGCTCAAAAACGAAATCGCTGGAACGACGGATGTTATCGCTTGCGTGATTGCATATGGCCACGATCACTCCGCCCAGCTCTTTCATTTCGGAGAGCACTTCGGTCTGGGCCTGGTTTCCGCTCTCGCTTAGGAAAAAAGTGAGACAGGTGTCCGGTCCAACGATCGCTTTGGGGCCATGACGAAATTCAAGCGTGTGGTAGACCTGGCTGAAGGAGCACGACATCTCCGTGACCTTCAGAGACGCTTCGCGTGCGATGCCGTGAAATGGCCCTTGCCCCAAGAAGATGTAATTTGCAAACGTATGTTCCTCCACAAACGCTTCGATGCGCCCGGCAAGCGTGTGAATCTGGGGCGAGAAATGACTGGCCATCCCATCGAGTGCGGCTAGAAAAGGGTCATCGGCAGCCTTTCGCCCGGCGAGATGCTGGAGCGCGAGAAGCATGGAGGTGAACGAGCGCGTCATGACCGTGCTTTTTTCGTCAGCGGAAGAAATTCGGATGGTCAAATCGCACGCATCTTCAAGAGGGGAAGCGGTGGCGCAAGTTACGCCAAGCGTGGGGACGCGAAATTCGTGAGAGAGCAAATTCGCGGCGCGCAGAGCTTCCGAGGTGCGGCCAGAGCGTGAAATGATAACGGCTTGAAGACCGGCGGAGCGAGCGAGAGTCAGTTCAGGAAAAAGCAGGGGCTCCGAAGCGGGCAACGCACGTGCAGGCTGCCCGGTTAGCAGAGTCCAGGAAGCCGCGGCAGCTTCGGCAAGATAAAAACTGGTGCCGCAGCCGAGGAAGAGCCAGTGTGTGCGAGAGCTGCTTTTCTCAAGAACGGTCTGCAAAGAGCCGTTTTCCTGTAGCGCGCGGAGCGAGTCGCGCCACACTTCCGGTTGAGAGAGGATCTCCTGGAGCGTTGCAGAATGCTGTCCTTGTGTTTTCGTGATTTGCATTAATTCCTGTCCTCGACGGCAAAACCTTCGCAACCGCGGAACGTACTCGAATGTGATTCTTGGCAGCGTTCAGACGAGCGTCACGTCCACATCAGCTTCTCGCAGCGCCTTCAAATGAGGTTTTGCGATCTTGCGGTCCGTGATGGTTTCGTGCACCGCGGATGTCGGCATGATCAGCGAAAGGCTTCTGCGTCCAAATTTGCTGGAATCACAAACAACGATCGTGCGGCGCGCCGCCTCGGCCATGGCGCGATTGACGCGCGCTTCGAGAAGGTTGGGCGTGGTCAGGCCGTAGCGAACATCGAACCCGTCGACAGCTAGGAACAGCATGTCCGCGCTCAGACGGCGCAGTGATTCTTCCGCCAACGGGCCAACAAGCGAAAAGGAATTTTTTCGAAGAGTTCCTCCCGTGAGAATGACTTCTACGGAAGTGCCCGCGAGCTCCCCGGCGACATTTGTGGCGTTGGTGATGATCGTGAGGCTGCGAATTTGCCGGCAGGCCCGGGCAATCGCCGTAGTCGTGGTCCCGGAGTCGAGAATCACAACCTGCCCCGGCCGGATCATGCGAACGGCAGCGGCGGCGATGCGAAGTTTCTCCTGGCGGTGCAGGCGTTCTTTTTCCTGCAGGGTACGATCGTATAGCGCTCCGGTGCGCAGAGGCAGGGCACCGCCGTGCGTGCGCTCGAGTTCGCCCTGATGGTGCAGAAACTCAAGATCCTTGCGGATGGTGATCAAGGAAGTGCGAAAGCGCTTCGAAAGGTCGCCGACAAGAACCCGGCCATCCGTTTGGAGCAGTTCGAGGATTTCGCGTCTGCGCTCTTCACTCAGCATAGGGATTCGGGGTCGGGACCGCCATCTTTCGATTTATTTCGAATATTTTTCTTTTATTACGCTTTCTCCACTTTGTCATAGTTGGTCCCAGGTGGCAAGCTGCGGAATAATAGTATTCACGAAACTCTTTCAACGCGAGTTTCTTTCCAAAGTTTTTGAATATCCTCAGCTCGTAGGGCTCCTGGTGAATCGGCCAGGCAGTTTGCGGTTCCGCAGGCAGCTGCCAGCCGCACCGTTTCTTCCTTTGTTACTCCAGCGCCTGTGGCATGGGCAAACGCCGCCACCACGGCATCGCCGCAACCCACGCTGGATGTCGCCTGTACCGCAGCCGAAGCAGCGAAGTATACGTCCTGGCCTGTTCCCGGGCGCCAGACGAGGCCTCCCCGCCCCAGGCTAATCGCAGCGCTCTTCGCGCCTGCCGCTAAGAAGTGGCTGATTGCCTGCACGGCTGAAGCCACGTCACTAATCTCTTCACCGGTAATCCAACTTGCTTCTTCGCGATTGGGCTTCACGAAATCAGGACCTGCTTCGAGCGCGGAGCGCAGCGCCTCGCCACTGGTATCGAGGAAAAACCTACATCCGTGAGCATGAGCGCGGCGTATCAGGGTAGCGTAGAAATTCCCAGGCACGCCGGGAGGCAGGCTGCCGGAAGCGACGACAATCGCCTGGCTCTCACCTCGCGTGAATTGTTCTTCACAAGCGTCCTGAAAGGATACAATTTCGGATTTGGAAGGGGCGGCGCCAGGCTCAAGAATTTCCGTCACGATGGCGGCATCGTCGATGATTTCCAAATTGACGCGCGTTGCCTGTTCCGTCTGGATGGGATGCGCGCGAATGCCAAGCGCACCCAGTCCATCGATCAGCTCCTGGCCGCTGGTTCCGCCTGTGAAACCGATCCACTCGGGGTCGGCTCCGAGAGTCCGTAGGACCATCGCGACATGCGTGGCCTTTCCTCCGGGCGCGGCTTTCACGTTACAGGCGCGGTTCACACCCCCGGGCACGAGCTTGGTCAGACGTAGGCGCTTGTCTATGGCCGGATTCGCGCTGATACAGACAAACATAGGAAGCGAGTTCTCTCCGAGATTCCCTAACGTGATAATGCAGTTGCGGACGCACCGTCATAAAATTCTAACCAAGGCTTCGCGTGTACCAGACGCGTGTTCACCTCTTGAATGTTCTTCGTGCCTTGATTCGACAACCAGTCTTCCAAAGCCCTAACTCCTTTCTTTGCGAAGATCGGCACCCCATCCTTCCAGATAGCTCGCCCACAAAGTACGCCAGAAAAAGTTGCCCCGGCCTCAGCGGCGAGTTCGAGAGCGTTGTTAAAGATCTCGTTGCTTACGCCTTCCGAAAGATAGATAAAAGGCTTTCTTGCTGAAGAAGAAGCGCGGACAAAATGAGCTAGCGCTTCCTCTCGGGTGTACGCAACACTCGAGGGGCTGGAAAGCGCGTTTTCAACGAAGGCCATCGTAACGGGAACCCCGACTTTGATCACGTCAACGGCATATTCGGGCTTCGAGAATTCTTCCATGCTGCGGCTGAAGACCTCTGGCTTGATGCGGGCGAACTCAATGCTCTTTTCATCCATGCTGTCGTCGTAGCTGACAAGTTCAAGAAAGAAAGGCACATCCGACGCGGCGCACTCGGCTCCAATGCGCTGGACCCAAGCGTGCTTCTGACTGTTAATATTCGAGGGGCTGAAAGGCGAATAGTACAGCAGGACTTTGATGCAGTCTGCGCCTTCCGCAACAAGCCGTTCCACGGAATAGCCGCTCAAAAGATGGGGAAACCGCCCCGGTATAGCTCTGTCGTACCCTGTCTGTTCGTAAGCGAGGAGCAAGCCGGCGTTCTTTGCCCGCTGACGCGCGGCGGGGAGCCCATACTCGGGGTCGAGCAGAATTGCGCTGGCATAGGGCGTCAGTACACGGCTCACGGCCTCCTTAAATTGCTCGAGTGCTGAGCGTGGGACGGCCTCGGGCTCAACACTCATGGCTTTGGCAAACAGGCTTCGCAAGGCGCTGCGCTGGTCGATGGCCAGCGCGGCGATCACGCCGCGCGCATTCGAAACGGCCACTAACCCTTTCCATTTTCCAGGCGAAAGCTTCACCAATTGCTCCAAGCAAACAGCGCGCGGGTAATGATACTGCGCTCCGATCAGCATACTTTGCGCGGATTCTTATCGCCTATCTTCGATCCAGACTGCCGCGCCACGCTCGACCGGCGGAAGAATAAAGATACTCCGGTCTCCCGCTCGCTGGCCCATCAGTGTTTGCAGCTCGCCAAGGAAAGGGAGAAACCGCAGTGTACAGTTTCTTTCCGCCGGGACGGAAATGCGCACGCCGGTCTGCGGCGACGGAACAGCAACTTTATGCGGAACGAGGCCCGCAAAGTTTGCCAGAAAAATATGCGGTTTGCCTTCTACAGCGGCAATATTGGCTGCAATTAGTGGCGAAGCCTCCACCCGAAGTTCCTCCGAGAGGCCGAGCGCCGCCAGGAATTCCTTTGGATTACCGGACGAGCCTTTCGCGAAATCCTCTTCAAGAGCCGCGAGATACGCTCTGCCGGGGCACTCAGGGAACCGCGCAATTCCGGGCGAAGGCACGAAACCAGTGCCATCAGTTCCCGTGACGACCAACCGGCCTCCCTTCGAAACAAAGGTTTGCAACTTCACTTTCTCAGCCTCTGCAAGAGTGCTGACGTTCGGGAGCACGAGAACTTCTCCGTGGAAGCTGGCGAGGCTTCGCGGAGTTACGACCTGGAATTCGAGATGCTTCTGCAGCAGCAGGAGGAGGGTGCCACGGAAAGAAGGAAGAAATTGGCTTGCGTTGTAGTTGCGGCTGGTCGGCGAAAAATAAACGCCTACGGGATGCATAGGAATTCGCGGCCTGTAAAAGATTTTCTCGTGCTGCTCGATCCATTGAAATATTTCCGTGCGTGTTGCTACGTCGTTTGTCCCTGCCATGGAGTGTCCCGGGGCATCCCATACGTTGACGCCTGCCATCACTTGAGACATGGCAAGATTTTTCATGGCTTCGCGCGCATCCACTTCTTTGTCACCGTCCCAGGAATAATTCAGAATCCAGGTGGCCTTTCCCTGCGCAAAGGCGCGAAGAGAAAGCATTCCGGCCTGGTAGAGGAACCAATCGAGCTGCGTCCGCGAAGACGCCATGTGATCGCCTGCGCCGAATTCGTACTCGTGCGCGATGGCGTCCACCACTCCATACATTTGATAGACGTCCGCGCCGACGCGCACGGCTTCCTCCTCAATCCCGGGATAGATCTCCGGAATCACCATGATGGTTGGATTGACAGCGCGAGCGGTGTCACGAATGTCGCGCACGAAGTCGGTGAGGGCGCCAATACGAAAATCGACCCACCTGCGAAAATTTGCGTCGGAAAAATCTCCCAGCTTGAGATCACGCCGGGCATCCAGGCCGGTGCTTTTCTTAAAGGCTGCCACCGTATAGTTGTCGAAGCTCGCCCAAGTGTTTTCCCAGCCGTCGAAGTGCGTCATCCAGTAGGGGATGTCCACGTAAATCCCGTCGATTCCAGTCGCGGCGATCTGACGGACTCTCTCCATGTAGAGTTTTCGCCATTCGGTGGCCAACGGACTGACCCAAACGTCTTCATCGCCCGGCCTGATCCAGAAAGCCGCGCCGGAAGTGAAGATGGCCGGCTCACCCTTGATATTGCGTTGCAGCCAGCCAGGATGATCTTTTGCCAGCGAATGAGGTGATTTTTCCGCGTTCGCGGTGATGCACTCGGTTCCAGCGATGTACACAAAGGCTTTGTTACCCGCCCGGTGGGCGGCTTCAGCCACCTCGCGGATGTCCTTCAGCTTTTGTGT
>JBGQDD010000001.1:0-35534 GCA_041495665.1 Candidatus Acidiferrum sp. | reverse complement strand
GGTGCGGTTCTGCCTTCCCCCGGGAGCTGGCAGGCGCGAGTCTCGGATTTGGGTGTCTATCTGTTATTTCCGCTTCTGCTCTCCTATGTAGCCTTCGGCTTGATTCTCGCATCCCGCAGACCGGCCGAATCCCAGGGAAATCAAAATGCGCATTGCCGGATCTTTGGAGGCGCGGCGATCGCTAGCATTGTTTTCATCGTCGTCCTTCACGTAGTTGCCAAGATCGACTACCCCTTCAGCCGGTACTGCCTTTTTATAATTCCGTTATTCACGATCGGCAGCCTCCTGATTGCGCGAGAGGTCTATTCTCGATTTCCCCGATCTTATTTGAAGGGCATGGGGTTGTTGATCGCGGCGATCGTGGTCTTTGATTATGCGCTCTCCCTGCATACTACGTATTTTCGGTACAACGCCTACGACGTCATTTCCCTCGATCTTTATCAAGCCATTGCCAGCGACGCCCGAGCGCGGAGCTTGACCACCGTGCGCGTCGGGGGCACATGGTGGTACGAGCCGGAGATCAATTTCTACAGGCGACGCTACCATGCAAGCTGGATGATGCCCTATGACGTGAAGGATGCCTCTTCTCCATGGCAGACTCCCAATGCATTGCAGCCTGCCGATTACGATTATTTCGTTTTTACGCCCGCAGGC
Source organism: Candidatus Acidiferrum sp. (assembly GCA_041495665.1). Lineage (GTDB taxonomy): Bacteria > Acidobacteriota > Terriglobia > Acidiferrales > UBA7541 > Acidiferrum. The sequence goes on along the minus strand of JBGQDD010000001.1, from coordinate 34,880 downwards.
GATCCCGGGCTGTCAGGTCCCCATGTGAGGACCATCTTTCGAGATAGCCTGAGAGAGATCACCATCGTAGCTATTGAGAAATGATGCGTTCAGGTTGAGTGGAATTATGAAAACTGCTGTGATTCAAGTCGAGGGGCCCCGCAAGCGGAAGGAGATCGACTTCTCGCGGCGTATCTGGGCTGGCGTTCCCGTTCCCATCATGAGGCCGTAATGGCCACTGTTGGTTTCACATAGCAGCTCTCACCGATCTGTCCCGAAACCTCACGCGAGCCCACCCTTCACGAGTTAGTTGAAGCACTGACTTCGCACGTAGCCCTTTGCCACGTTGGGTTTGTCTAGCTCCATCTCCATCAGTTTCCGCCCACACGGGATCGTTGCGGCAATCGCACCAAGCTGAAGCTTCAGAGTTGGGCGGACATCAAAGAAGCCCGGCGCCTCGCAAATCGAAGATGTTCTGTTACCTTTGATCTATACTGCATCTGTTCGGGATGTTTCTCCTCCATCTAGCCCGTGCGAGGATTTCACGCAATTATTGAATTAGTGTGATAGCGCGAAAAAGTCAAAACTAGCGTTTCGAGCTTGCGAGCTATCCCACACACAGGGATAATCCTTGCGAGCCGGAAATCAACAACGTGCTTCGATTTGCAGGAGGGAGACAGGGACATATATGAAAGGTGTAGTACTTGCCGGCGGAACCGGGAGCCGGCTAAATCCACTCACGCGGGTGACAAACAAGCACCTGCTACCGGTATATGACAGGCCCATGGTGTATTATCCAATTCAAACCCTCGTCAACGCCGGGATCGAAGAGATTCTTCTCGTCACCGGAGGAAAGAACTCCGGCGATTTCCTGCGACTCTTAGGGAATGGCCGCGACTTCGGTTTGAAGCATTTGAACTATACCTACCAAGAAGGCGAAGGCGGAATCGCCGATGCGCTTGGCTTGGCAGAGTATTTTGCATCCGGCGAGCCAATCTGCGTAATTCTGGGCGATAACATCATCGAGAACAATATTTGTGAGGCGGTGGAGAAGTATAGAAAACAAAAGCAGGGAGCGAAAATCCTGCTCAAGGAAGTTTCTGACGCTCAACGATTTGGCGTGGCAGAGATTCATGACGACCGCGTTGTTGGTATCGAGGAAAAACCCACTGTTCCTAAATCCAATTATGCTGTCATCGGTGTTTACTTCTATGACGCGACGGTGTTTCAAAGAATTCGTCGTCTGAAACCTTCGGGGCGAGGTGAACTCGAGATCACTGACGTTAACAACTTCTATGTCGAAGAAACAGCAATGACATTTGAGATTCTAGAAGGCTGGTGGACCGATGCCGGCACATTCGAATCACTGTTGCGCGCCAATAATCTTGTGGCGAAAACCGGCGCAAACAAGATGAGAACTGAAAAGAATAATCCCAATGTTATAGCCCGGCAGGGAGCGGGCTGATGAAGCTTTTTGTTACCGGTGGCGCTGGCTTCATCGGCTCCAACTTCATTCGCCGCGCTCTCGAGTCAAATAGGAACTACTCGGTCGTCAACTATGACAAGCTGACCTACGCTGCAAATCTGGCTAATCTGAGAGGTATTGCAGAGGATCCCCGATACCGGTTCGCAAAGGGAGACATCTGCGATGCCGACGCAGTCGAAGCCGCCATGGGAGGCTGTGACGCGGTTGTTCATTTTGCTGCGGAATCTCACGTGGATCGCAGCATTTACGAGCCGGCGCCAGTCATTGAAACGAATGTCACTGGCACCTTCGTTCTTCTCCAGATAGCGCGGCGAATCGAGATCAAACGGTTTGTCCATATTTCCACAGATGAAGTTTATGGTGACCTATCGCCGGGAACGTTCGCGAACGAAAAATCACCGCTGCAGCCGAGTAGCCCTTATTCGGCCTCAAAGGCAGCTGCAGACCTTCTGGTGCTCTCCTTTGTCCGCACATATGGTGTCCCAGCGCTGGTTACGCGTTCCTCGAACAACTATGGCCCGCGCCAATTCCCCGAGAAATTCTTACCCCTGATGATCACTAACGCGCTTGTTGGCAAGCCTCTTCCCATCTACGGTGATGGAATGCAACAACGCGACTGGCTTCACGTTGATGACAATTGTCGTGGAATCCTGGCGGCACTCGAGCGTGGCAGGACCGGCGAGGTCTACAACATCGGTGGTATGGACGTCGAAGAGAATCTGACGATGGCGAAGCGTGTTCTCGGGGCAATGGGCAAACCGGAAACGCTCCTGGCGTTCGTGAAAGACCGTCCAGGCCACGACCGCCGCTACGCCCTCGATTGCAGCAAGGCAGAGGAGGAGCTCGGCTGGAAACGAATGATTTCTCTGGATGAAGGTTTGCGGCGAACTATTGAATGGTATGAATCCAATCCCGATTGGCTGGCCAGTGTGAATGCGGGCGAATATCGCTCCTATTACGAAAAATACTATGACAATCGCGATTCTTCTCTCCGTGCCATTGCCCCGGCGGAGCCGAAAACTTTACGCTGAATTCAGGAGCTTACAACGTGCTGCGGGGTTCGGCTAGAATGCCATAGTTGTTTCATTCATCGGGTCATCTGCGAAATTAAATAAGGACTTGATTCCCTTGCAGCGAATTGAAACTTCACTACCAGGCGTGGTGGAACTACAACCGAAAGTCTTTCGCGACGGGCGAGGTTTCTTTCTGGAAACATTCCATCTCGCAAAATTCCGCGAGTTCGGAATCGCAGAAACTTTCGTCCAAGACAATCATTCGTGTTCACAGAAAGGCACTCTGCGAGGCCTTCATTACCAATTGCACCATCCGCAAGCGAAGTTGTGCCGGGTTGTGGAAGGACAAGCACTTGATGTAGTACTGGACGTACGCACGGGTTCCTCGCACTTCGGCAAGTGGACCAGTGTCCTCCTAAGCGCGGAAAGCCAGAACCAGATTTATGTTCCGGCCGGATTTGCGCACGGTTTCGTGGCGCTAACTGACACCGTTCATTTTCTATACAAATGCAGCGACTACTACCATCCTGAGGACGAGTGCGGTGTGTTGTGGAGTGATCCCGAGCTCAAAATCTCCTGGGGTATTGAGAGCCCGATTGTCTCGGAAAAAGACCAGCAACTTCCAAGCTTAGCGATGATTCCCAGAGAATCTCTGCCCCGATACACGGGAGCATGAAATTGAGAATTCTGCTGACTGGAAAGAAGGGGCAAATTGGTGCGGAGCTTGCAGTGCTTCTTCCGCGCCTGGGAGAGGTTGCGGCCTTCGATCGCCATGAGTTAGATCTTTCAAACCCCGATCATATCCGCCGGGCAATCCGTGACGTCCAACCGGACATGATCGTCAATGCCGCTGCGTACACTTCGGTGGACCAGGCCGAAAGAGAAGAGAAGCAGGCCCGTATCATCAATGTGGATGCGCCCGCTTTAATGGCGGAAGAGGCGAAGCGGATAGGCGCATTGCTGGTGCACTATTCCACGGACTACGTTTTCGATGGTTCGAGCAGCCTCCCTTACGCCGAGAATGATCGGCCTAATCCAATCAACGTTTACGGCAAGACAAAGCTCGCCGGGGAAGAGGCCATCCGAGCTGTTGGGGTTCCGCACCTGATCTTTAGGACGGCCTGGGTTTACGGCACAACGGGGCGGAACTTCCTGCTCACAATCCTACGCCTCGCGACCGAGCGCGAAGAATTGAAGGTTGTGCGCGACCAGTTCGGCGCGCCTACCTGGAGCCACGAAATCGCCAAGGGCACTGCGATAGTCTTGAGGCAACTCTCCCAGCAAGGCCAGGAAGCAATTTCCAAATTAGGCGGCATCTATCACATGACAGCAGCAGGCGAAACTAGCTGGTTTGAATTTGCGAAGGTAATACTCAAAGAGGCTTCTCGAATCCCGCGAGGCATTCCCTGGTTTGAGACAGCTACTAAAGGGCAACCGTTGGTCACGCGTCGCGTCACCGCGATACCAGCTGAAGAGTACCCCACGCCGGCGCGTCGTCCTGCCTATTCTGTGCTCTCGAACTCCCGACTGAAACAAGAGTTTGGGTTGGAATTGCCGGCATGGTCCTTGCAACTACATGCGGTGTTTGCTGAAGGCCGGATCAACGGCTGACTTGTCCGGTCCAGGGCGCAGTTTCGTGGGATGCGGTTTTCAAGTAAACTTCCTGTTTGCCACCTTCACATCATCAGATCGATCGTTGGGGGGTCAGGAACGCTTTGGCGGGGAAGAACAAGTCATTCAATCTAATAGGGCGCATCCCCGAGCTTGACGGCCTCCGCGGCACGGCCATCGGCAGTGTCTTGATCTGGCACTACTTTGTCAGTCCGGCCGTGGCTGCTCCTGCCACACCGTTTTCCTATGCCCTCGTCTTCGGACGGCTAACCTGGAGCGGCGTGGACCTCTTTTTCGTATTGTCCGGTTTCCTCATCGGGGGAATTCTTCTCGATGCGCGCAAAGCGACTAACTACTTCCAGATCTTTTACACGCGCCGTTTCTTCCGCATCGTCCCCATTTATGCTGCCCTTCTCCTCGTCTTTCCGGCGTTCGCGTTTGCGGCGCAGCGCATGCACCACGTCGATTTCACCGGGCTCGCCGCGGACCGCTTGCCCTGGTACTCCTACTGGACTTTCACGCAGAACTTCTGGATGGCACATGCGGTAACCTTTGGCGGCAGCGCGCTGGCAGTCACCTGGTCCCTGGCCATCGAAGAGCAGTTTTATCTTACTCTCCCGCTTATCGTCCGGTTCTTCACGGGCCGCAGGCTTCTAACCTGCGTTCTGGCCGGGATTTGTCTGGCTCCATTGGCGCGGATTGCCATCCGGTTTATTTGGCCACACAATTGGGCCGCCGGTTTTGTCCTGATGCCATGCCGCGCAGACGCTTTGCTGCTCGGAGTTTTGGCGGCAATTCTGCTGCGAAATGAGGGCTGGAGCGCTCGAATTCAGCGGAACGATCGGTTTTTCGCAGTTTCGATCCCTGTGCTTTTGCTCGGTATCGCGTTCCTCGCACTGAAAGCGCCTGACATCGAGAGCCCCGTGATGCAGAGCCTCGGTTTTAAGTGGCTGGCTCTGTTTTATGTCGACGTCCTCCTCTACTCCGTGACCAGGCCGAGTAGTCTCATCAGCCGTGCGCTTCGAGTCAAATGGCTCGGCTGGCTCGGCGGAATTGCTTATGGCACGTACCTTCTTCACCTGTTGGTACAGTGGATTCTTTTCGGCTATTTCTGGGGACACTACCCGGAGATAACGGGCGGAGCTACCATCTTGACCGCGCTTGCGGCGCTCGCGTTGACTCTGACAATCGCGCGCCTTTCCTGGCGCTATTTTGAAAACCCGCTGATACGATTCGGCCACCGCTCCCGTTACGCATTCGCAGAGTCATCGTCGACAAAGGTGCTCCCCCGGTCCACGCCGGAGACGGTCTGGCCATGAATGCACCTGTGATTTACGGAGAAGGACTCGGCAAAGAGTATCGCTGCGGTTTGCAGGTGCAAGGAGGCCTTCGCCATGTTATTGAAGCTTTCCTCCGCTCGCCCGTCGCCTCGCTTCGCAGAAAAAAAGAAGAATCGTTTTGGGCATTGAAAGACGTCTCACCGGAAGTCCGCGAAGGCGAAGTCCTCGGCCTCATCGGCCGGAACGGCGCGGGCAAGACGACTTTGTTGAAGATTTTGTCGCGCATCACGAGGCCGACGACCGGCTGGGCGGAGATTCACGGCCGCGTTGGCTCCCTCCTCGAAGTCGGCACCGGCTTCCATCCCGAGCTGACCGGCCGCGAAAATACTTTCCTCAGCGGCGCGATCCTCGGCATGGGCAAAGCGGAAATCGCCCGCAAATTCGACGAAATCGTAGCCTTCGCCGAGCTCGAAAAATCCATCGATACTCCCGTCAAGCACTACTCTTCCGGCATGTACGTCCGTCTGGCCTTTGCCGTCGCCGCCCATCTCGAACCCGAAATCCTCCTTGTCGATGAAGTCCTCGCCGTCGGCGACATCAATTTCCAGAAGAAATGCCTCGGCAAAATGGGCGACGTCGCCCGCGCAGGCCGCACCGTCGTCCTCGTCTCCCACAGCATGGGTGCCATCAACGCCCTTTGCTCGCGCTGCATCATTTTGGACAATGGGGGCGTCGAGTTTGACGGTTCCACACCCGAAGCAACGGCCCGGTACTACGCGGAGTCGCTTGATGTCGTCGATGGCTCGGATTTGTCCACTCGTCCGAGAAAAGGCAATAGCAAAGCCCGTTTTAATTCGATCTCGGTGCAACCCCTTGATTCCGCCGGACGCCCGCTCGAAGTTGCTTACCCTGGCTGCGATTTAAGTGTCAGCGTGGAAATCACGTGCCAATCGCATTTTGCATCCGCCAACCTCGCTATCATCTTTTACGACTCCACTGGCTACCGCGTGATCGACACGAATACGGCACAAAAAGGGGAGTTCGTGAGCTTGCAGGCCGGACAGACTGCAAAGGCCAACTTTCTCCTCCGCGAAGTCTTGCTACGACCCGGTAAGTACCTCGTGGGCCTGTGGCTCGGGCGCCCCGCAATGGAAACCATCAATGACATTGAGCACGCCACCTCGCTCGACTTCATCGAAACCCAGGAGACAAACCGCCACCCCGAGACCTTCCCGGGCATGTATCTCTGTCGGTTCGAACAAAAAGTCTCCATCTTTGAGCCCCCGCCGGTCGAGGACTCACATTTGTGATAGATCTTCGGGATGCCTAGAGCCATAGGAGCCGTTAGAGAATTGTCATACAAAAGGGCTTTGACGCGTTTGTTTGATCGTCCGGGGGGAAGATTCCTCCTGGGAAAGATCGCAACACGCTACCTGCAACGGATCATCGGCGACGGCGTCGAGATCTCCTACGTTGAAGGGATGTGGACTCGTCGGGTCGGACCTCATTTCTTTCCTGATGGTCCGAAGTTCAATTACGTTTACTCCGATTTCGACAATTGGCTACGCCAAGCAGAGGTATATGCCTCCGAAACAAGAGAATACTGGCTACAACACTACCGTCCGCAAGAAGGGGATGTCATCGTCGACGTCGGAGCGGGTCGTGGCGAAGATACGCTAACATTTTCGCGCGCCGTCGGCGCGACTGGTCGGGTTATCGCCATCGAAGCCCATCCGCTCTCTTTCGAGATTCTGAAGAGTTTCTGCCGGCTCAATCGGCTGTCCAATGTGACTTTGCTACAACTCGCGCTGATGGATAAGCCGGGCACCGTTCGGATAGCCGAATCCGAATCATCATGGATGGAAAATGCAATCGAGTCTGGCGAGGGATCGTCAGGAATTCCGGTGCGAGCTACTACGCTCACCGACGTCTGTAAGCAACAAGGACTCAATGACATCACCTTCCTGAAGATGAATATCGAGGGAGCCGAGCGAGATGCACTGCTTGGCATGGAGCCGGTCATCCAACAAATTCGGCAAATCTGCGTGGCGTGTCACGATTTCCGGTATGACCTCGGCCACGGCGAGCAATTTCGAACGCGCGCCCTCGTCGAGTGCTTTCTTGTCGAACACGGCTTCACGCTCGCTTCGCGCCCGGACGATCCGCGGGGTTACGTCCGTGACCACATTTTTGGACTGCGAATCTGTTAATCTTTGTGTTGCTATTTGGTACAGACCGATCGGTCAAATCCGCCCCAGGCAATAAGATAGCTGACCACCGTAAATAGCAAAGGCCTCTTCAGCAAGTGTGACATATGCGGCCGATAGACCGGCTCAAAGAAGTGGCGCGACCGACGATCAAGCGACTCCTCAGACCGCTTTCTCGGCCAGGAATCGTAGATGCTGATCGGTACGTTTTCACTGACGATGTAAGCGGACAACCTCAATCGGAAGTCCTAAAGCGAGATGGATGCAAGCCTGACTCGAAGGTGTTGGAGGTTGGCTGCGGGAACTTACCTGCTGGAATCCAGCCGATGCAATACCTTCAAAGGGGCAACTACGTCGGGGTCGATCCGAATAAATGGTTGCAGCAGACGGCGATGAAGAACCGCCGTGTTCGTCAACTTGTTAAGGAGAAACAGGCCAGATTCCTGAGTAATGACCGAGCCCTGTAAAATATCCGTCGTAATCCCTTGCTTCAATCATGGCGAATTTCTGCGCGAGGCCGTCTGCAGCGCGACCGCCATCGAGCGAGACGATATTGAGATAATTGTCGTCGACGATGGTTCCACCGATGAGCGAACGCGCAAAGAAATGGATGCACTGCCCGCACCGGGGATTAAGGTAATCCGGCAAGAAAACAAAGGACTCGCGGCGGCGCGAAACGCCGGGATCGCGATTGCAAGAGGGGAGTATATTCTTCCCCTGGATGCCGACGACCGTTTGCGCCCTGGCTGGGTCGACCATGGAATTCGAATCCTGGAATCGAATCCGCAAGTTGGCGTTGTCTACGGGGATGCGGAATGCTTCGGGACCCGGACGGGCCGCTGGCATGTTGGCCTGTTTGAACCAGATAAGTTGCTAAAATGGAATTACATCCACGCCTCTGCCCTCTACCGTCGTTCTGTTTGGGAGCAAAATCGCGGCTACGATGGCACGATGCCAGTTCAGGGATTGGAAGACTGGGATTTCTGGTTGGGTGCTTTGGAACACGGCTGGCAATTTGCGTATGTGCCTGAAGTTTTGTTCGACTATCGGAAGGCCGAACAGTCGATGGTCACTCGCACACAAGGATTTCTACCGCAAGTCGAGGCATTCATTGCGACGAAGCACGGCCTCCTATATCGGCAGGCTTGGCTGCGACTGGAACGAGAGCACGCATCTGTGAAAGCCACTTCTCGCAATCTTGGTAAGTTACTCAAATCCCGGTTCAAGCAGAAATTCCAAAAGTGACGAGTGCGATCATTCAGAGCCCTCAAGTGAGCCAAGCAAGACCAATTCGAGTCACGGTCTTGGTCGACACCTACAACTATGGCCACTTCATCGAGGAAGCCATCGAGAGTGTTCTGGCACAGGATTTCCCTCCAGAGCAGATGGAGATTCTGGTGGTGGACGATGGATCGGCCGACGACACGGCCGATCGCGTCCGCAGGTATGGCGATCGGATTCAGTATTTTTGTAAACCTAACGGCGGCCAGGCTTCCGCACTCAACTTCGGGATCGCGCGAGCGCGAGGGGAAATCGTTGCGTTCCTCGACGGTGACGATTACTGGCTGCCTGGCAAGCTGCAGCGCGTTGCGGCCGAATTTGAGAAGCACCCGGAAGCTGGCATGGTCTACCACGACTTCTGCTGCAAGCGTGGCCCCTTGGCGGACCCAGTACCCGATAGCGGACTTGCGGGCGTCTCCGGATTCCTCCCGGACAATCGCAAGATGCTGCTGGGCTACGATCTGTATCCAACAGCCGCTCTGGCGTTTCGACGGAGCGTCTTAGAGCGGCTGTTGCCGGTACCGGAGAACCTGATCGTTCAGGCCGACGCACACCTCACCGCTTGCGTCATCTTCGTCGCTCCAATTGTGTATATCGACCAGCCGCTGACGGTCTATCGCGTTCACGCCGACAACCTGTGGAACTGCGTAGCAAACACTCCACGGGGCTGCAACATCTTCGAGGGAGATCCGGCTGCCAAGGCCCGGCTGCAGCGCCGCGTGATCACAACTCGAGCAATTAGGGAAGGCGTCCAGCAATGGCTGGAGGAAAACGGTTTTGACGTAAAACGCCCAGATCTCCGGGCATTTTTAATGCAATGGACGATATCGAGCAGAGTCGGCGAATTCGCTTTATCGCCGCCGGGACGGTTGCGATTTTTCCGCCATCTACTCGAGCAGTCTTGGTATTTTGGATCGCAAATGACCTGGCGTCACTTGGCGGTACACTACGCGAACGCGTTCGGGTCGCTCTTCGTGGGTTATCGAAACTTCCATCGCCTCGACGAATGGCGGCTGGCAGTCAAGCGATTCCTCCATTCCGTGCTCGGCCGCTCTTGAGCTTGAGTCGCCCCATCTGCAACTTACAGAAACTCAAGAATCACAATCCTCATTGGAGCATCAGAGGTAGTTTCGAAGCGATCCTCAAAGAGACGGCGGCTTCGGAGCGAGCGCGGCAGAATACCGCAATGGCAGGATGACTGGCGCGCCGATCGACTTGCAATGAGCGATCAGAAAATCTGAAATTGGGCGGCGCGGCCTTCGGAGGTGAAACCCCAGCGGAGGGACGAGGCGTTGCGAAGGCGAAGCGATTCGTCGAAGTAAGGAGTGCACGGCAAGGAAGCGTCCCAGCACTGTTGGCCTTCGGCGGGGACGTAGACGGCGAGGCCCGAGAGCGTGTGTCGAATGATGAGGACCGGCTTGGGGAGAGGCGGCGGTTGTTGGACGCCGCGGAGGGCTAGGAGCGGTTCCTTCCAGCCGAAAGAGATCAGGCACCAGATTGAGGACAAGACAAGCGCGGCTAGCATGAGGTTAGTTTGCGAGCGGTGGAGGTTGAGTTCCATGGACACAATGCCCCAAGCACCCAGGGTCGCGGCGGTGGTCCAGATGGCGAACTGAGCGAATCGGAGGTCAGGGGAAGCGGCGAACCAAAAAATGATGCCGACGATAGAAGGAAACAGGAGCGAAAGCCAAGGACACGCAGGATGTGGTTTTCCGCGAAAGCGAGCAGTCAGCGCCACGACTAGACCCGCAAGGGAGATTGCCAGCGGCACTTGGAACGAGGGCCGGTTTCGAAGGGCGTGATTCATCCAGTTACTCAGCCAGTGAAGACCTCGGGTGTCACGAACAGGGACGTCGGGGATGCGTCCCCAGGATTGAATGCCGATGGCGTACCACCTCGCGGCGGAGAGGGGGATCTTCCAGGCCACAGGGAATGCGAAAACGGTGGCTGGGTAGAAGGGATACCCGCTCAAGATGATCCCGCGGGCGCACCAGGGAAGCAGGATCAGAGTGGATAGTGCCAGTGCGGCGAAAAGGTACTTGGTGCGCTGCCGTGCGGACCGGCCTAGCAACCAAATCCCGCGAAAGGCGAGGCACCAGGCGAGCAGGGCAAAAACGATGGTGGAAACTTTGAATGCTACGGCCAAGGAAAACAGAGTTGTGGCCAGAACGAGCCGGGAACTGTGAGTTTTACGCTGGTCTCTTCCATCTTCTTTACAGAGGTATTCGAAGAGAATGCCTGTTGCGATGAGGCAGACAACGGTGGCGGGCTCATCGGTTTGGGTGCCGACGATGCGGGAGCGCGTGGTCCAGAACAAAGCGGGCAGTGCGAGGATGGTGTAAAACCAGTCTGCTGGAGAGGTTGTTACCCGGCGGACCACACGGGCACAGGCTGGCAATAGAGTAGCCCACATTGCAGAGAGCATGAAGCCGGTGAATAGATGAAAGCCTAAATCCTTCCAGGGTCCTTGCCCCAGCGCGGCAATGCAAAGAAAGACGGAACTGTTGAAGCCGAATCTTCCATGAAGGTTCGCCAGGCCGGGAACTGTCGGGTACGTTTGGATCCAGCGGACTGCCGGGGCACCGTACAGGCCGGTGTCGTAATACTCGCAGGGGCCGCAGGAGCGAAGAGCGAGGAGGAGTGTAAACGCAATGCCAAGGAGGAGCAGCCAGCGAGAGTGTTGCCAGGCGGCGCGCCAACTCGTCAGCAGTGAGGAGCGGTTTAGCGTGAGCCCCAAAATACCGGCGCAAAAGAGAAAGAGTGTAATGTACGCGGTCATGGGGAGGACGAGATTCCAAATTACGAGAAGAGCCACAGAAACGGCGAGCCCCATCCAGAAGGCGTCCGTGGGGAAGAAGTTTTTGGTGAATCGCGAGAGAAGAAGTGAGCCGAGGCCGATGAGAATGATGGCGACCACTACCCATGTAAAGAAAACATTTAGCGTCGAGAGGCTGAGCATCTAGGGCCGGCCTTTTATTGGTGTCGTGGATTTTCTCCAGCGCATCTCGCATCCGGCGGGATTCATCCGGGTGGGACGCGCGGACTCTTTTTAACACGGTCTCCAACTCGGACTTGGCGAACTGTTTACAAATTCCTATGGAGCTGATTGGTGTCGCCAGATGGGGTCAATCGCTTCTGCCGGAGCGCCGTAGAGCCCTAGATTCTTGCTCAGCACGAAAACGATCCTTCGCGATCTCGCGGTCGATACCCGGATCCGAGGATGCCCAACGGAACAATCCAAATAGGAGGAACGGAATTGCGATAGCAAATGTCAGCAAGCCCCACCAGAACACAATTCGCTCCTTTCTAATATGCAAAAATACCCGTCCAGAACCCTAGCATCACCTGAATAGAGAGAAAAAATCAATGATGAGAGGTTTGGACATATCTTGTTCTTAGGCTAACACGAAGCGCCTGGACATTGTGCTATTCGTCAACGGAATCGCACTCGGGTAAATAGGGCCGCTCAACTCTGAGTCTGTTTGCAAGTTTGCCTGCCTCCTCCACGGAGTAGATCGGTTGATTCACAGCAAGCGGAGTTCATGCAACATCATCAGGACGGCAATTCCTATGAAAAGGCCTGCCAACAAGCCAACAATGATATGCCTTTCTTTGAATCTCTTTCGATGCGGCTTGTCAAGCGAAGTGTCGTTCATGCCGCGAATTCTACTACATGAAATTCGAAATCAGGCAAGGGTTCGCCGAATAGGGCGTAATGCGTGGAGGGGAGAGATTGGGCTCAATTAACCAGACTTGCCGTCTACGAAAATAGTTGAGTAGCAGCCCTAAGTCAGCACCGAATCTGTGCGACCAAGAGCATGTTCCTTTCGATTAAGCGTTGGAAATCATCCGTTTGTGGACAGCCCGGAGGCGTCGAGAGCCAGCACGCAGAATCAGGCACTTACGGATGCGCGAATTGAAGGGTTGTCGGACAGGCTGTAGAAGGCTCGCTTAGCTGTGCCCCCGCTGACGCCATTTGACAGTATTGTCGATTCGCTTCAAGGGTAATAGTGTTCATCGCATCAAGCGCCTGCGGCTGAAGCATCCCTTTTTGTTCCCTGCGGGAATGGCTGCTTCTTAGAGCGTAAGGCGGCGCGCGCGGATCGGACTTCGAAGCGCACGCCTTCCGCGTGCTGCAAATAGGCAACGATCTCAAACAAGTTGCGAGCCTGAGGGTTGCCACTGGGACCGAGCATCCGCATCAGACTTTTCGCTGAGCGATGGGTAACGTCGCTCAGTTTAGTAAAGCCAACTGTGGCATTGATGAAATCGCGCAGTATGATCTTGCCGGTTTCCACGTCACCCGAGAGAAAGTTTTCGATTCCCTCTCGGAGAAGCGCCTTGCGGAAGCCAGGATCACGTTTTACGCGCGCCCGGATTGTTTCCTTGAAATCTCGCGTCAAAGCCATTGTAGTCACCTTCCTGATTCTTTTCGTTGTTTGTAGTCTTGCCATCGCACCAATGCAGTATTGATGTCTTCCTGCTGGCGTTTTTTTGTTCCGCCGCCAACAAGGATTACAAGCCGGTCGCCATCTTTGCCGAAGTAAATCCGGTAGCCCGGACCAAAATCAATCCGGTACTCATAAACACCGGCCCCAACGCCCTTGGCGTTGGAAAAATTACCCTGTTGGATGCGCGCTAGAGCAGCCGCCACCTTGGCCGCCGCTTCTCTGTTCAGACGATCAGACCAAGCGGCAAACGGGCTGCGTCCGCCCTTGTCAAGGAATTCGCGTACTTCGATCATGGATAATGGTAACACATACGATACCATTGTCAAGAGCCGCTTAAGCGGCCTGTGCTTCCTTCTGCCGGCACACGGCCTTGCTTTGGATGAAGTCGGCGGCTTTCTGGGCATGTGAAGCTGCGGAAACAAGTAGCCGCGAATCTGACTTGAGCCGCGCAATCCACATCTTGAGATAGGCTACGGAGTTTTCAAGGGTCTTTTGCTCGACTCCCGCGATGCCGCACAGCATGGCGGCGGTCATCTCCGCGATGAGTTCCTCTTTCGAGTAGGATTCAGAGCCAAAGGAAACTGGGTTGTCAAAGTTGTCCCGATGCAGGCGCTTTGCGTGTCCGGTGCTGTGGGCCAGCTCGTGAAACAGAGTGGAGTAAAACTCTTCCGATGAGTGGAATAGGCCGCGTGCTGGCATGCCGACCACGTCGCCACTCGGCGAGTACCACGCCTTATCGGATTGCTCGAACGCGGGCGGGTTCGGCATGTTCGCTACGATCTGTTCGCACGTCTGTATAGGGCTGTTGGTGCGCGCCTCCTGCAGGACAGATGCCGGAAGGTCAATGCCTTCGGTCTGCGAGAGATTGAATACGCTGTAGTACCGAAGGAGAAAAGGCCGCGAAGTCTCTTTTGTCCCATCCGGTGTGATGGTCTCTCGATCTTCGCCAACGTTCCAGAAAATGACGGGCGAAGACTTCTCGCCCTTGCGAATCCTCCCGCCCAGCTTCGCTGCCTGATTGAAAGTAAGCCAGAACCGAGACGGGAACCCCTGCGAGGCGAGAGTAAAGATATTGAGGCCGCGATACTCTTTCTGCGTGAGCAGGTTTGCGGGAGTCTGACAGGTCCAGGGCTTGCGCCAGGGAGCCACGCCGGATTCGAGCTGCTTGATAATTTTCTCAGTGACGATTTCGTAGATGCTAGACATTGTGTTCGCTCCAGTGTGAGTTAGTGTTTCTAGGCCCTTTCAGGGCATAGAAAACAACATGCTTTACTGGAGGCGGGTTCTGGCCGTGGTTCGCGGCTGTCAAGCTTCGAAGCGCATTTCAGCGCAGCCCGGAGGGGCGCGGAAGCGAGCACGGTTGGGGGTATACCGAGCGGAGCTGCACAAGCGGGCTTTACAGTGGGAGCGAACTACGGCCTATCTTGCGCCGAGTAAAGCATGTGGGGACAAAGACGTGCGGACCCGATAAGACCGTGGGAGCGAGTAGCGTGCCTACCGGCTAGGGCTGAGATCTCGTTCGATTGTTCGCTGTCTCTCCTGAGTCAGAGAAGAGGGCGGCTCGGTCTTTTGTGCGAGCGCTGGCCCTGCTGCGCGCGTCGGTTCCGTTGCAGATTGATGCGAGACCTCGCGGCTCAGAGCCCCGGCAAGGTGGGTCTTGTCGTTGGTGTAGAGCTGCGCGTCGTAGCGGCCACGGGACACCGCCACGTATGCCAAGCGCCGATTCACGAGTTTTTCTCCTGCCCTCTCGGTGTCTACGTGGATGAGCACGCGGTCGGCGGTCTGTCCCTGGCTGCTGTGGCTTGTTACGGCATAGCCGTAGTCAAGATGCGGATTCTCCTTGGCGTCGAACGAAACGGAACGGCCTGAGTCCAGGCGCAATTGCAGGTTGCCGGTCACGTCGATCTTCTCAATGGTCCCTAGTTCGCGGTTCGCAATGTGTTGCCCGCGGTTCGACGCAGTAAACTGGACGCGGTCGCCTTGTGAGAACGCGCGTTCCGCATCTCGATACAGCGTCACCCCTCGCAGGCGGCGAGGGTCGTAGCTGACGTGCTCACCGTTCTGCTTTCCGACAGTCACCACATTTTCCTTCGCGTTCACTCGCTCGACGCGCGCGTATTCTCCGGCCTCGATGCCGTATGTTTTGCTTCCCTTTGCGTAGCGCACGACATCGCCCGGCTCGTATTGCTCGGCCCACTGCCGGTCTGCGCCGGTGATCTCTTGGCGCGCTAACAAGACTCTCAGCCGCTGCTCTCTGTGGTCCACCTGTCCTCGCGGCATCCTAGCGCGTTTTCACCAACTTGCATGAAAACCTCATGAATAGAGGCGATTTATACGATTTAGCTCTCTGCAACTCTTTCAACCCTTCCGCATAAATAGCACCAATTTCGGCCCCAAACAGACACCAAAGACACCGAGGCCGGGACTACTTGACGCGCTCGTCTGTCCACACAAATCGTCCGAGCACATGATCCCTCCTGACACGATGCACCGGAAATACCGACCTGACCGGTCGGAATCGCCACACGACGAGATGATGGGCAAGAGCACATGCTTCTATAGAAGAGTCGTGTTCAGATAATTTCGCATAGACATCTGCTGAAAATCGCGCCATGCCCAGCCCCCGGGGATGCAAGAGCCTCTAAACGGCTGCTTTCTTCAGGTCGGCTATCTCGCCTCGAAGCTCCTCGACCTTTTTTCGTCGTTGCTCGTCCTGGGCAACCGAAAGTGACTCCGCTCGTTCGAGAGCTGATGCCGCAGGATCAGGATTGCGGCTCTCGATGAATCCTTGGGCGGCCAGTACATACTGATCCCACGCATCTGCTGCTCGCGAAGTGTTCTCATAAGCAAGGGCCAGAGAAGCATGGATTCCGGGTGAAGGAGAGAACTTCTTGTCCACTTGCCGAATCTGCTTTTCCGCTTCCAACGCATTCTCCCACTGGAAGATTGCGCTGCGCGGATCGTGCGAAGAGCCCCAGATTTTCTCTCGCTCGAAAATCGTTCCCAGGACGACATGGAAGCGGAGGATATTGGGCCAATCATTCTCGAAGTAGGCCTCGCCCTTTTGCATGAAGAGTGTTTCGAGGAGCTGTTTGAACAGCTGTCCCTGCGGATCGAGAGTCTTGGCGTGATCCCGAATGACTGCCGCAGCATACACAGCAGCCTCGGAGTCGGCAGGGTTCAGCATCCAGGCGGCCGAAAACCGTGGCAGGGCCTTCTCCGGGGCCTCCCGTTGATCGTAATACGCACCGACTTTTTTCAGCAGAGCCGAAAACAATGCGGCGTGCTCACGCGGATAAGCCCAGGATCTGAAAATGTCACGTGCCGCGCCATGATAGAAGCTCGGCGGGAAATCCCCGAAGTAGGCAGTGTGAATCTCATCGATGGGCCGTTTCAGGGCAGGAGTGGCCGCCCCGAGGCTCCGGAGATCTCCAGACTCGAATTTCTCGAAATGAGCAGGATCCACCGACGCTGAAACGTAATATTGCACGAGCACAGTGAGCAGCTCAATAGCGTCGGGCGCTGTGCTCCACGCCTTCAGCAATGCGTGAATCTGTCCCGCCGTGAAAGCCGCTGCCCCGCGCTCGACGAGTTGCCGACCTAGCCCTACCGCCCCTCTGATGTTAGGAGGGGAGGACTGCCGTAGGACGCGGAACGCGCTTTCGATCGCCGGTTCAAATCTTGGCTGCAATTCCAGAGCGCGTCGATACTGCACATAGGCGCTCTGCAAATCCTGACTTTTTTCAAGAGCCCGGCCGTAGTTGTAGACGTACGCAAAGCGCGCGGGCGGCGCGATCCTATCCATGTCTATTTCACGAAACGCCGCGAGAGATTCGACCGTCTTTCCCTGCCTGAGCAGCAGTACCCCCAAGCCGTTCCGGGCGTAGGCTTGCTGGCCAGCGTCACCCAACTGGATAGCGTTCTGATACGACTCGACCGCTTCTGCCAAACGATTCTGCTGCGTCGGATCCGCGCTGGCCCAATGTTCCACCGACTGGGCATAGTCAATCGCCGCTTGCGCTGCTGACGTCTTGTCGTCTGAAGCAAGGGCGCTCTTGCGGACCTCTCCGAAACCTTCCGCCGCCGACTTGTAGTCGCCACGCGATTTCGCTTTGCGCGCCAGGTCCTGGGCCGCGGACGCCGTAGGTTTCGGCGCTGGCGCTTGCGCCCAGAGATCCGTTACTGCGAACCAGCAGAAAACGGCGGCGCCTATCCTCATTGCACTCCGAAATCTCATGGGATCCTCCTAATGAACAAGGGACACACTCTGACAGGACGCAGGATCAAGCGTGAACCGCTTCATTCTCACGACCACTTGGGTGAGCTGCCCCAAGTGTTGCAGATGCCCCGCGAGGCTCTCAGGCGGCCCTGTTTGCGGATTCCATTCAATATGTTCGATCTGAAGCCCTTGGAATTGCGGATTATCTGGCTTGTAGTCGGCGGCTTCGCCTGTGGCCTTGGAAGTGATCGAAACACGCCCCTGGCTCCAATGCGCGCTGATGACAAATTCCGAGGAGGCCAGCGCGCAAAACTTGTCCCACTGTAACGGCAGGACAGCTAACGCGCGTTGCGGCGGCTGCGGAGAGACCGGCAGTGACACGACTTCCGTGCTCAACGGAGCGGTCTGTTCCAGTTTTTCCAAGATATCGTTGCTGCTTTGTTCCCCGAGATACTCTTCAAATCTCTTTTCGATCTCGTCCAGCAACTGTACCGTGGAGGGAAACCCACGGCGTGCGATTTCTCCCGGCGGGTAGAGCTGGATCTGCCAGCGGGAGACTTCCGGTAGGTTTTGCTGCATCAAGAGCTTCAGATGCACCTGCCATTCATCCTGGGAATGCTTCTCCAGCCAGACCTGCATGCGTGGGTAATCGGTCGGTCCGCCGCTCTGAAAACTCCAAAAAGGAAACCGAGAGAGAAGTTTCGCAGCGAGCCGGCCCCTCATCTCCTTTTGTTTGCTCTCGCGCGTGGCATCGGACAGCTTCGTGGCAATGCTTGGCTCTTGAAATTCAAAAGCTACGTAGACAGGCAAGGGTGCCTGTGCCGCCGCTAGCGAGCCTAAACCGAGCGCAGCGACGGCCAGCAGGACGAAGCGGCTACAAACACGACAAGACAGTCTAGTGTTTTGGCACATCGAGGTTCTCCTCTTGCGGAAACGCCTGCCGGTCCGGAGCCGGCAACACACTGAATTTCCGCGACGTATAGGCGCTGCGGTCATCACGCAGCAGCGCCACTTCAATCATTTGTCCCGGATGCAAGTCCGGAATCGGCCCGGTCAACGTCAGCGGGTGCACCCAGTAGTGCGACGTCTCGGCCTGGCCCGCTGCAGTCAGGATTGCGCGCCAAACCTCCCGCTTCGCCTCGGGGACTTCCACGTCCGCGTCACACCCAATCCACAGAGACCGCCCGTCATATTGGGAAATCATCCAAGACTGCGAGTCAACCTTTACGGAGAGACTCATCGGTTCGTTCCGCAACATGTTCAACAATTCCACCGTGGGCCGGAACACCACAACCGGGCGGTAGAACGAATCAGCGACTTTCAGTTCATACCGTTGCCACGGGCTGATCTCGGCGGTACGGTCCGGAAAACCGTTCACCTTCACTCGCACTCTCGTCGGCTCCGTCCAGAACGTCAAGAACAGGCTGCGCACCACTCCGCCCGGCATCAACGGAACCGCTTCCCCCTCCGATTTCCCCACTTTGTGGATCCATACTGAACGGTTCCCTTCGCCTGCCATCCAGGTCACTTCCACCGTGCCCAGAAAACTGGCGCCAACTAAGCCAATCACCAACAAGCCCAGCACAAACCACTTGACGCGCCCGTTGTTGAAGATTCTCCCGTCCGCCCACGTCTGAAACTCTTCCATGCGCTTCTCAGGAATGACTTTCAGCACGAACGCAAGCCAGGATAGGATCCCTGCCAAGGAGAGAAACCCGCCCACAATCTCAATCCAGCCGGTGTAGCGATAGCACCATCCAAGTACCGATGCGCCCAAGAACACGAAAGCACAGAAATTAGACACAAACGTCTTTGGGATTACGGCGCCAGTCGAACTTGAATCGGCTGTCATGAATGGCGGTCCACCCTACGGTATCGAAGCGTCCAGTGCAGCGTGCATTGTATCCGGTTACTTTGCAGGTAATCTAATTCTATTTCTAATAATAGTCAAGCGTCTTAGCTCCAGCACTCGTCTCTCCGTGGCGCCGTCCTCTCAGCGTCCTAAGTCCGTTTTCCGTTTGGACCGCCGCTAGAGTCTGTATTTTGTTGCTGCCACGAATTCCAATGTTACATATGCTAGGTATTTATTGACATCTACCTAGAGTTTGGTACACTGCCGTTGGATGTTGTATGCCAAGTCCTAAGACCGACAAGCTCCTTCAGCTTGCGAAGAAGCGCCAGATCGTGCGCACCAAAGATGCCAGTGCCCTGGGCATTCCGCGAAACTATTTCACGCGCCTGGTTCGCAAAGGCGTCCTCGAAAAAGTCGGCCGCGGCCTCTATACCTCCCCGGACTTCTCGGGTACTGAGCATCTCACGCTCATCGAGGCTGCCTATCGAGTTCCCAAGGGAGTCGTCTGTCTGCTCTCCGCCCTCCGCTTTCACAACTTCACCACCCAGTCTCCGCACGAGGTTTGGATGGCCATCGGCCAAAAGGCCTGGGCTCCCAAAGTTTCCGCTCCACCGATTCGCCTCGTGCGCATGTCCGGACCAGCCCTTCACTACGGGGTGAAGGAATACACGTTTTCCGGCGCTGCTCTCCGCGTGTTCAGTCCAGCAAAAACCGTTGCCGACTGTTTCAAGTTCCGGAATAAGATTGGCCTCGACGTCGCCATCGAAGCGCTCAAGGAATCCCGACGTACCAAGAAAGCAACGATGGACGAACTCTGGGCCGCTGCCCAAGTATGCCGCGTCGCCAACGTCATGCGTCCCTATCTGGAGTCGCTCTAATTGGCCAACCCATCTCCGAAAAACATTCCCGCCTCTGTCCGCCAGAAACTGCGCAATCTCGCCCGCGAGCGCGACGCGGATTTCGGCTTGATCCTCGTCAAATACGGTCTCGAGCGGATACTCTTCCGTCTCAGCCGCTCTCCGCATCGGGACGTTTTCCTCTTAAAGGGCGCGCTTCTGTTTGAACTTTGGACCGAACAGCGATACCGCCCTACCCGGGATGCCGACTTTCTCGCCCGCGGGGACAACTCCCCGAACCGCTTCGTTCAAATCTTCCGGGAAATCTGTGCGATGGACGTAGAACCCGATGGCCTCCGCTTCGATAGCGACACCGTTGCCGCCGAGCGCATCACCGAAGATGCGGACTACGAAGGCGTCCGCCTGACCCTCACCGCATATCTCGACCGGGCGAAGATCCCGATTCAAATCGACATCGGTTTCGGCGATGCCATCACTCCCGAGCCAGTCGAGGGCGCCTATCCCACGCTGCTGGATTTTCCCGGTCCCCGGTTGCTGACCTATCCCCGGGAGACGGTCCTCGCTGAAAAGTTCGAAGCCATGGTGATTCCTCTACTCATGAGTTCGCCATAGTTGGCGGCGCTTCCTGTCATGGGGAGAATTGCCCCGATTGTGATAGTCCCTATTTTTTGCGTGCTGTCCCGGTTTCGTATCCACAGGACAACTACCAATAGGATTAGGGCAACCACAATTATGTGTCGCGCCGTTTTCTTCAGCATGGCCAATCCTCTTGAGTGCACTCATTCACGAGCCAACATGACGCATGGCCCGCGGATTTGATGATCAGGGCATCGTAAGTACCAACATCTCATGCATCGGGTCGGATGTTGCACGGAAAGGATATTGTAAATCCAAGGTATGTTGCTTCATTTTGGCAAAAGCTTAACTAAATACTTGATCCTCTGCAATGGCTTCCCTGAAATCAGGAAAGGAGGGAAAAGAGAGTGCGAGGGCTGACAGCCTATTGGGTCTACGACGCACCAGCAACAGTGCGAATGTATCGGATAGCACCTGAGACCGCTGCAGTAGTCCTCTTCCATGTTTCGGCCCTTTCCCCAGCGACTTCACGTCCTATCTAGCTGAGCAGTCATAGTTTTATTTCTTCGAAAGTATTAGGCGTACTTTTATCATTTAGGAACCTCGTTTTGCATGCGGCCGCGGAAACCTCCTACTTCCTCATCCTAGCGCGGCTGCAGAAAGTGACTTTGGTGATTCGCGGCAACAATTGTTGGACGCCGACCGAGTCATCTGGAAGTCTCTAACTGATCGACTCCTCAGGCAGCGGACGCGATTTGACCTGGCAAATCTTTCGGTAGTGAACCGAAAGGTCTAATAGCCTAGCCTCGCCACAAACCAGAACTCATCTCAGATTTGCACCGGTCCGGCAGTTGTTTCTTCCGAAGACTTGCCCCGCTGCTCCGGACGCTGTAATCCGCCGCCTTGCCTCGTCCCAAAGGTTGAGCATCTCCGTCCACTTCCAGCCGCCACCGTTGGCCCCCTCAACGACAAGTTCTTGCCCGCTAACAAAGCTCGACGCGTCGCTCGCCCGGAACAATCCGGGAGCAATAATCTCCCTGCTCCGTCTTATTGGTCAGATGGCCGGAACGGAATGCTCTATGATTGCGACCGCGATGCCGTCGTCAGTATATACGCTGTTTTGTTGTTACGTACATCAGTATATACGCTGTTTCATTGAGGGTCATGACAGGTTATACTCGTAGAGGGGGAACGGGTTATGAACTCCGAGTTTCGCGACTTGCGGCTCCATCAAATCGATCGCAGCCTGGAACCATTCGCAGGAACTGCGGCCGTCACCCGGCCGCGACGCGGCTGGCTCCGCTCCGTTCGGGAAGCCCTTGGCATCAGTATGCGCGAAGTCGCGCGCAAAATGCACAAGACTCCCCAAACGGTAGCCTCGTTCGAAAAGTCCGAGGCCGCCAATCGGATCACCCTACAAACTCTGCAGCACTATGCCGAAACGATGGACTGCGAGCTCGTGTATGCCATCGTGCCCAAGGCCGGATCGCTTAGACAACTGGCCGAAAAGCGGGCTCGCCACACGGCCGAGAGGGATGTGCGCGCGGTCGAACACACGATGGCACTGGAAGACCAGGCCGCGTATGGACTCCAGGACAAGATCAATCGCGAGACCAAGCGCTTGTTGAAGAAGCGTTAAGAAGAACCTTCACATGCCTCACGACCCACCTCCCGCTGCCAATACTCCTCTCAGTCCCGAGGAGCAGGCCGATCTCATTCCCAGTTTGGCCACTCGCGAAGAACTGAACGAATGGGAGCGCGATAACATCCTGAGAGCCCGGCAATGGGCGCTTGCAGACCGCCAGTTAGCACGGTCGGAACCAATCCAAGAAGACTACGTGCGGGAACTCCACCGGCGCATGTTCGACCAAACGTGGAAGTGGGCGGGCACGTATCGCAAGACGGAAAAAAATCTCGGCGTCCCGGTGGCTGACATTCACGAGAGGCTCGCGCAGCTCCTGGGCAATGCCGCGTACTGGCTGAAGAACAAGACATACGACGTGGATGAGTGTGCTGTCCGCTTTCACTATGAGCTGGTGGTCATTCACGCGTTTCCCAACGGAAACGGCAGACATGCGCGCCTGATCGCTGACATCATCGCGGTGAAAAACGGACGCCAGGTTTTTCCGTGGGGCAGCAAGGACATCATCGTCCCCGGGGAAGCGCGGGAAGCCTATCTCGCCGCTCTGCGCGCCGCCGACCAAGGTAACTTCGAGCCGCTCCTCAGATTCTCTCGCTCCTAGCCCGCACGAACCAAACGTCACCGCTACCCCGATTCAGGCCGCATTGCATCGACAATAGACACTTCACTCGTCCCACTCAATTCTGCAAACGCTGCTTGCGGAATCATTGCCACCGAGTCCAAAGGCTGTAAGAACGCAACAGCCGTGGTGTCCGTTTCGGCAGATTCTGTGCAATTGCCCTTCCTGGCCAAACCCTGCGCCTGGTCCGTCCGTTTCTTCTGTCAAGGCTCTGCGCTTCGCTCCGATGAACGCCCACCCCGCGGCCTTGACAGCGCGGACGGACAGGCGCCTTCCCCCGCCATGAAGGGCATTTGCTTTTCATGCGCGGCTCACCGCCGCGCCTCTTGGAAAGCAAAAGCCAAATCCACAAGAAGGAGATTTCAGAAATGCAAAAGACAGAACGAAAACCGTTGTTTGACCTGGGCCAGCTCGTCGCTACACCCGGTGCGCTGGCCGCACTCGAAAAATCCGGACAGACACCCATGGAGTTTCTCTCACGCCATGTGACGGGCGATTGGGGCAACCTTCCCGAAGAAGACAAGGCCGAAAACCAGCTCAGCTTGGAGAAGGGCTTCCGGCTCATGAGCAGCTACCGCACCACCGCCAACGACAAAATCTGGATCATCACTGAAGCCAACCGCTCCCACACCACCCTTCTGCTTCCCGATGAGTATTGATTCGAAAAAAGATAGAAAAAGGAGAAATCGAAAATGAATACCGCAGTCGCAGTGAACGCAAACAAAATAGTCCCGCAGGGTGTGTCCTCAGTACAGGACATACCGCTCACAAACATTCACGAATCGAGGACGAATCCAAGACGCCAGTTTGACGAGACCAAGCTCGCCGAACTGGCGGACAACATCCGCCAGCACGGCGTCCTGCAGCCCGTTCTCGTCCGCCCTTTGCCGGGCGGCGAGGATGGCTTTTTTGAACTCGTCGCCGGAGCGCGGCGCTACCGTGCCTCTCGAATGGCAGAGCGGGAAACCATTCCCGCGAGCGTCCGCGAACTCACCGACACGCAATGCCTCGAACTGCAACTCATCGAGAACCTACAACGCGCCGACGTGCACGAACTCGACGAGGCGCGGGGCTACGCGGCCCTGATGCAACTGCAACCGGAAACCTATACCGTCGAAGTTCTCGCCGAGAAAATCGGACGGTCTGAAAAATACGTCTATGCCCGTCTGCGTCTGACCCATCTTGTCGAGGAAGTGCAGCAGGCTTTCTACGCCGCGAAGCTGACCGTCGCGCATGCGTTTGAAATCGCGCGTCTCCAGTCCAACGACCAGCGCCGCGCTCTGCAG
This sequence comes from Candidatus Acidiferrum sp., assembly GCA_041495665.1. Classification (GTDB taxonomy): domain Bacteria; phylum Acidobacteriota; class Terriglobia; order Acidiferrales; family UBA7541; genus Acidiferrum. The sequence goes on along the minus strand of JBGQDD010000001.1, from coordinate 10,521 downwards.
GAATGCTTTCCGCATCACCGGACAGCGGCGGCCATTGCCAAAGACCACAAAGCCGAAGCGGTCACCGTACGGGAACTCCGCGAGTGGATTCAGCGGGAAATTCATCTGGACCTTACGAACGCGCCATTTGACCCGCAGGACGAAAGCCTACTTCCTCCAGCAGGAAGTTGCGCACGCTGCCCAAAACGGACGGGGAACAATCCTCTCCTCTTTCCCGAAGTGCGGCAGAAATCCATCTGTACCGACCGCCAATGCTATCGCGCCAAGGTCGAGGCGCTCGTGCAGATTCGCGTGAAGCCGCTGGAAAAGTCAGGCGAGAAACCACTCCGCGTTTCGCAAGCCCCGGCGTGGCAGGACAAGAGCCGGAAACCGGACGTCCTCTACGAAGGGCAATATCGCAAAGCGCAGAAAAAGGCGGAGTGCCCGCAGACCAAACCCGCCGTTGTGATCGACGGCCCGGATGCGGGGAAACTCTTCCATGTGTGCCGCGATGAAAACTGCGCAGTCCACGCTCGCGTCACACGCTACCAGCCCACGCCGCAGGAACGAGCGGCACGGGCGAAGGAAGTCCTGGCAGAACGCATCGAAAAACTGACACGCGCTCGTACTCTAAACGCCATCCGCAAGAAACTCCCGGCGACGCTGTCGCGCCCGGACCTCGACATGGCCGCGCTCGACTATTTCGAGCGGCTTGGCCATGACAATCACCGCCGCCTCTGCCGCGTGTACGGATGGGATAAGAAAAAGACCAAAGCCTCGTGGGGCGGCGGCACCGTGGACTACCAGACCATCGCCGGAAAGGCCGTGCGTGAAATGACTAGGCAGGGAGTCCAGCACTTCCTCGTCGTTTGCGCGCTCGTGTCCGACCTGTACTGCCCGGGATACAACCCTCGGCAGGCACTTGCGAAAGACTCCAACCTCGCTCGCACAGCCATCCGCTACAAAATTGACACCGCGAAACTCGCGGCGGAAGTATGGACCGAGCTTTCGAAGAAGGAAAAATCCGGGAAGAATCTGCCGAAGCGTGTAGCTTCCGCGAAGCGGTAATAACAACACCTGTCCGCTGTTTGGAGCGGGCCACGTCACAGGCGCGGCCCGCTTTCATTCTATGCTGCGGTCGAAGTTCGTCGGTTACGGCCTGTTGCGACCTTCTGGGCCAGGGACAGCAAAAGCTTTCGGTCCGAGTCTGTCGCTTTGCTCAGGCACTTTACGAGTTTGTGCAAGTACACCGCTTGTTTGCCCGAACTCCCCCATACCATCTCGTCTGACGTCTTCCGTTTCAGAAGGTTCGGCAGCTTGGGTGGCTCTTCGCCGTCATAGAACAGCTGGTACATCGGGACTTCGAGAGCTCGCGCCAATTTCTCCAAGGTCTCGATGGCAGGGACCGTGTGGCCATTCTCGACGCGCGATATGTAGCATCGCAGCAGCCCGGTTCTCTTCTCGATGTCTCCTTGTGAGAGAGTCTTTCCTTCCCGCAACTCCCGCAAACGATCTCCAATAATCATCGTCGCCTCTTTTCGTTCTTAAGATTGCGCAATCCCGGGACACGAACAGAATATATGCGCAGGCACCTTTCTCCAAGGGAACACTGAGCGTACCCGATGCTGGCCTGAAGCCTCGCCGAATCTTGAGCCGGCCTCTGCTCAAGGTTGCGATTCAGCGAGGCGCATGGCTACGCCTGTCACGCGGCCAACGATCTCCGCATCCCGCGGATAGACAAATCGCCGGATCTCACACATGGAATTCGGATAAGGCACCGCCAGTAAGTGGCCTTCGCGGACCTCGCACCAACTGCAAAGGAACTCCCCGCGAAGTTCGATGAAATAGATTGGGCGGTCATGTTCGTTTTGCCACTTCACCGGTGAAATCTTTCGCTGATTTCCGTCAATCTGTACGATGGAGCCGGGCCTTAGAATTGGAAACATCGTGAAATCGGACATGCCAATAAACCCATACACGCTCTTCCGAAGGTCCAGGTGCTGGAGCATGCGGATCGGAACCTCCCCCCAGATTTCCACTAAGCGTGAAAGAAGGTTCGTCTTGTCGAGTTTGATGTTCTCGGGTGATCGCAGAGGCAAAACGACAGTATCGTCATTCTTCGGCTCCGGCTCGACAACGAGCTGCGTTTTGGGCGGCGCAAACATCGCTTGGTCCCGGCCAAATTCGCTGAGGTTCAATCCGAAGAAGGAGAAGATACTCGACCAGTGCGTGTGGTAAATCGCCCCCAACGAATACAGCTTGAAAAGACTCGGCGTGTTGGAGCCATTCTCAACATTGTTCAGCCATCCGCGCGAGATGAAAAAATCCTGATTCTGTTTTTCTGCGGCGAGACGGCGGCTGAGATCTTCAACCGCACGCAGGGTAAGCCCCAGACGCACCCGCAACTGCTTCAGTCGAAGGCCCGCCTGTAGAGTTTCCCCGTTCTCTTGCATCGAGATCCCGCAGCCATAACCGGACTGTTACTACACATCTATGTACGTAAGCCGAACTTAGCACACACCTTCCTCCGTCTTGCCAGTTATTTAGTCCTGTCTTGTATACCGGACAGGCCGCTTGTCTGTAATGACAGCCAGTAGAAAGTTTTCTGCCTGGAACTGCGAGTTTCATTTTGCACTTGCGGAACAATGCCAATCACATCCTTCAGGTCAGCTTCTGTTCTCGTCGAAACGATTCGTTTGCTGCTTGCGCAGCGCGGACTTTCTCTCGCGGATGTGGCGCGAATGTCGCGGTCGGGTGCTCCGTATGGCCCGCTCCATCACGTTCCGCATAACCTTTACGGCGTTATCCGCAAGCGTCAGTTCAGTCCGAGCCTGTATCAAATCGCTGCCCTGAGTCTTCTCTCCGGCTACCGGTTCGTCGATTGGCTTCGACTGTTCGGCTTCTCGCTCCGCGACGTTCTTCGGTTCCAAATCTTCTTCCCTGCGTTGCGCACGGTTGAGTTGGACGCGGGGATTTACCACTCCCACGATCGCATTCCCATGTTCCAGGACCTGGCACCGGGTGTCTTTGACGCTCCCCTCACCCCGCTCGGCCAGTGGTTGTCCTCCGCACGGAGTCGTCCCGCAGATGCCATCTCGCGGGCGACAAGACTTCCGTTCCGGTTCGTCAAGATCGGCTCACGGGACGCCTTCTCGTTTCCCGACCTTCTTCCCGGCAGCATTGTGCGGGTGAATCCGTCTTCCAAACGGCACTTGAAGATTCCTTATGGTAAGACGGCTGGCAAGAATCTGTTTCTTGTCGAACACGGCCGTGGTTACCTGTGCTCTCGAATCTTTCGACCGGAACGTAATCGTATCCTCCTGTGCTCGAAACATCTGCCGTACTCCTCAGCGGAATTGGAGCTTGGAACCCAGGTGGCGCTGGTGGGGACTGCTGACATGGAATTTCGCAGAACGGCGAAATCCGAAAATCCCGTTGTTCCGAGAAGTCTCGGCGGTTACTGGAAGCCACTTGCCCTGCCGCCAGGATTACCCACGGGCAACGTCGGCGAATTTATTCGCCGGGCGCGAAGGCGTTCCGGGCTTTCCTTCCGGGAGGCTTCCAAGAGAACGCGAGTGATAGCGCGAATACTTCGCGACGCGCGCTATTTTTGCGCCCCAGGCTCCCTCTCCGACTATGAAACTTGGAAAACCGCGCCACGGCACGTACACAAACTGATTTCGATTTGCGCCGCGTACTATGCGAGCGCCGCGGAGTGTCTTGAAGCCGCGGGGGTGCCACTCGCTAGTGCTGGCGAACTCCCCATGCCGCCGCATTTCTTGGGCGACTCGGAACCAGAGGGCAAGATCGACATCGCCGCGAGCCAGTCGCTTTTCATGACGGAGCTTGCACGTCGATTCCGGGAGCTTCCGTATTTTTTGTTTGGAGTGATGCCCAGCTTCTTTGGCATGCCGGACCTTTCCATTCGAGACATTTTCTGGTCAGGCGGTATGGAACGTTTCATCCACCCGTACTTGAAAGGCGCTGTCTTTCTGGTTGTGGATCGCAAGAAAAAGGTACCCCGCTCCTCTCTCACGTGCCCGAAGTGGGCGCAGCCACTCTACGTTTTTCTGCGCCGTGAGGGCAGTTACCTGTGCGGTTCGTGCGTGCGCATGAATGGCATCTTGGCGATTCAGCCCTTTACAGCCGGCCTGCCCAAGCTGCTGCGTCTCCGTAATCGCACCGATGCGGAGGTCGTAGGTCAGATAGTCGGCATCGTTCGCCGGTTGCCGTGATTAGCCGGGATTGTCGCGGACCCACAACAAAGTCACAAAGACGAACGCCCAAGACTTTACAGTCAATTCAGAATACGCAAATTCCTCAATGATCGTCCGCGTCTCATCGCAGCGCAGAACAATCGCGAACACTTGTGTGACTGAGTGGCTTCCGAGGCTGCCGCGTGGCAACGTCGGGTCAGCAGAACACTAGCAACGGTGAGTCCTTCCATGGTCCGACTGTCCGAGAATCTGAGAACCGTAACCAACGCAGACGGCGGCGTGGTTCTCGATCTTCGGAAAGGTAAAATCTTCCGGCTCAACGCCACCGGCGCAACCATCTTCGAACTCCTCGTTCGCGGCTACGAAGAAGAACAAATCATCGCCGATATCAGCACTCGCTGCGGAATTGCACCTGCCCGCGCATCCCGCGACGTGCAGGACTTCCTCAACGTGCTTGCAAGTAACGATTTGCTTTACCGCCAGAACGCCGACTGACCGCTGAAGACAGCCATGCCGCAACCACACCCAACCCAGACAGATCGATGGCGCGTCATCATTCCTAACAAAAGTGCTTCCGAAATCGTCATCTTCGAGGAGTCAAACAATCTCTCCCTGCCCGAAGTCAACATCCCCCAGCATCAGCGGGTGGCGTGGCACTTGAACGCCGAGGTAAGGCGCAATTGGAACCTCGATGTGATTTCGATTATTCCGGTGGAGACCAGCGCTTCTTTGAACGGAGACGCCGTCGTCCAATACCACGTCGTGGAGCCGCTAACTGCAAACGCACCCCTTCCGCGCGGTCTGCGGTGGATGAGCATTTCAGCGCTGACGCCGGAATTGTTCCCCGATGCGGAAGATCACAATGCGCTCCGCGCTTTCCTCGCAACCCTCTCCAGTTCCGCAAACAAGGACACGCCCTTCGGACACCTTGGCTGGTTTGACGAACTCGCCGCGTGGCTCCGGGAAGCCATCGCTCCGTTCTCGTTCGAGTGGGAACACGGTTTCACCCAATTTCAGGCGAGTGCTTCGTTTAGCTTGATCCGCTTCGAAACGAAACCCCGACCCCTCTGGTTCAAGGCGGTCGGCGATCCGAACACTCGCGAGTTTCGCATCACGCAGGAACTGGCGAAGCGCTACTCCGAGTTTGTGCCACGACTGCTCGTGGTCCGTCCCAAGTGGAACGCTTGGTTAGCGGAGGAATGCTTAAGCCGTTCGCTGAACGAAATCAAGGAAATCGAACTCTGGCGCAAAGCCTCCCGCACGCTGGCCGAACTGCAGATTGCATCGGCGGCAGGAGCCGGGGAGTTGCTCCGCGCCGGTGCCCACGATTTGAAGACGCTGTTCTCGCTGCCTGTGGTCAATCGGTTTTTTACGGTAGCCGAAACGCTGACTCAGCAGAGCATTGGCACGACGGCGCCCGAACTATCGTTGACCGACTTGCCGGCCATGAAAGCCAAGGTTCTGGAGTTGCTCATCCAAGCGGAGAACTCCGGCATCCCCGATGCACTCGGACATCTGGATTTGAACGCCGGCAATGCGGTTGTGTCTTCCGAGCACTGCGTCTATCTGGACTGGGCCGAAACCTACATCGGTCCTCCGTTCCTGACTCTCGAGTACCTTCTTCAATCATTTGGGCGTGCATTTGGCCGTCACTCTCCTGAGGAACATTCCGTGGTTGAGGCGTACCTGACTGCGTGGGAACGCTCGGCACCTTCAAACCATGTCCGCGAAACATGGACAGTCTCGCCCGCACTCGCAGTTTTCGCCTACGCGCAGCGTTGCCTACTCGCCGCCGAGCCATACGGGCTGGGCAGCCCGCGATTCACCGACTATCTGCGCGCTCTTCTCCGAAGGTTGAAGCGGGAGCTCGTCAGATTCACAGAATCGAAAGCTGGGGCGCGATCATGTTCCTGACCCATCGAGTGAAGGAATTGAAATATCCGCTTTTGCCGCGCGCCTACGTCGAACTGCTCCGCGTCGACATCCAGCTCGCCTCCCGAGGATTCGCTGCTGTCCACGCGCGGGTGAAGAATCGTGAGCGGAACGGAAATCCCAAGACTTCGCGAACAGCCGAGGATGTCTGCCGAGCGGTCGATGTTGCCTGCGTCCTCTATTTCAAGGAGGTGCTCTGTCTCCAGCGGTCTGCGGCGACAACCTGCCTGTTGCGCGAGTACGGAATCCCCGCGGAGATGGTGATCGGAGTTCAGCAGTGGCCGTTCCGTGCCCATGCCTGGGTCGAAGTGGAGGGCCGGATCGCGAACGACAAACCTTACATCGCAGAAATCTACGGGGTGATGGATCGCTGTTGAATGGGCGCGCGGGAGGTTGGTTATGAGCATTTTGTTTGGCAGATGGAATTACGACGGCAAGGCGGTCGACCCCGAGTACATCGGCAAGGTTCGCGCGATGCTCGACGCGCATTCACCGGACGGCGTGACGATCTGCGTGAAAAGCACGTTCGCAATTCTCTATGGGGCGCTGCATGTCACGGATGAATCGCGCCGCGAACAGCAACCGGCCATTTCCCCGGCGGGAACCTTCCTCACATGGGACGGCCGGTTGGACAACCGGGCGGAACTTCTTCCGAGACTGGCCTGCCGTTCTTCCAACCCATCTGATCTCGAAATCGTCGCCGAGTCCTGGGAGAAGGAAGCCACGCTCTGCCTGGGGAGCCTCGTCGGCGACTGGTCTCTGAGTGTTTTGAATCACTACGAACGGACATTGATTCTTGCGAGGGATTTCCTGGGATCGCGTCCCCTCTACTACCTCCGAAACAATCGCTACATTGCCTGGTCAACCGTTCTCGAACCGTTGCTCCTTTGCCCGGAGGAGCGCTTCACACTCTGCGAGGAGTACATCGCCGGTTGGCTCGCTGGCTATCCCGAAGCGCATCTCACACCGTATGAAGAAATCCGAGCGGTTCCACCCGCGTCACTGGTAAGAATCACGAGCCGCACAGCAACCGTTGAGAAATACTGGGATTTTCACCCTCTTGAGGAATCTCCATGCAAATCCGACGCCGAGTACGAAAAGCGCTTTCGCGTTCTTTTTTTCGACGCGGTACATCGCCGCCTGCGGTCCCGCTCTCCGGTACTGGCACAACTCAGCGGCGGCATGGATTCCTCAGCGATCGTTTGCACAGCCGACCATGTGGCCGCAAATCGAGGTGTGCGGCCGGTTGAGACGGTTTCGTATTTCGACGACAGTGAACCCAATTGGAATGAGCGACCATTCTTTACCGCCGTTGAGGTGCACCGCGGCCGCACGGGTTTTCATCTCGACGTTGCAAGTGACGGGCTTCTCCTTCCACAACGGGGCGGTTCCTTCCCCGTGACTCCGGCCCACGGCGGCCGGCCAACCGATTCCCAAGTCCGATTGGCGCGGCACATCACGGAAGGGAATTTTCAGGTTCTCCTCTCAGGCAGCGGTGGAGACGAATTCACGGGCGGAGCACCCACAGGAATTCCGGAACTTGCCGACTTGTTGAGCCGCGCAGAATTCCGCCAGTTCCTGCGCCGCGCCTTCCTCTGGGCCATGGCTTCGCGAAAGCCTCTACTTCACGTCGCCGGAAAGTCGATTCGGACTTTCCTCCCCACCATGCGAGCCACCAATACCAGCAGACAATGGCCGATGCCGTGGCTGACGCCGTCCTTCGCGCGCCGCAATCAGAAAACCCTGAGCATCGCCGTGACACGATTCCGCTGGCGTGGACCGCTGCCAACGTTTCAGGAAAATCTCCGCGCGCTGGACGGACTCCGGCGCCAGATTGCGTGCGCGGAACTTCCACCTGCGCCATGCTGTGAAAAGCGCTACCCCTTTCTCGACCGGGACCTGCTCGAATTCCTGTTCAACATCCCGCGAGAACAACTGGTGCGACCGAACCAGCGCCGCTCCCTGTTCCGTCGTGCCTTGCGGGGAATCGTGCCCGATGTCGTACTCGACCGTCCTCGCAAAGCATTCGTCGCGACCAGTCATCTCAAGGCGGTGGCCGCGGACTGGCGGCGAATCATGAACTTAACGGAGACGATGATGCTCGAATCGAGCCACACGCTCGATTCCAACATTTTTCGCGAGACGCTCGAACAAGCGCGTCACGGTGGAGATGTTCCGCTGCTTCCCGCAATGCGAGCGCTCCGGCTCGAATGGTGGATGCAGGATGCGGCCGTTCAGGGGCTGTTCAAATCGAGTTCGCCCATGCGGACCAATCCACTTCTTCTGGATCATCGCGCAGCGGGCAGCGCGTGAGCCTTCGCAAAAAGATCCCAGCTGGGTAATTCAAAAAGAAAGGAGGTGATGACAGTGAAATACGAGAAACCGCAAATCACTCATGTGGATGACGCCGGCAAGGCGATCCAACTCATGACCAAAGAAGTAGCGATCGCGGACAGCAGCAGACCTGGGCATTTGCCACCGTCTGATGGCGTGTTCGAATCCAACGATTGAACCGGCCGCCGGGGCGCTCCCTGGCCACGGGCGCTCCGGCATTTTCTATCGAGGCGTGGCGTCTTTGCCCGCACGTTCCTGAATTGCGCGCATGGCACGCCAGCGTTCGCACTGTTCACGTTTCTGATGGTCTTCGTCCTCCTCACCCCTCAGCCAAAATCGATACCAGTCCACGTTCCCCTGTTGCGAAGTCAACCGCTCCCATGGTTTTACGAGGATATGTGTTCCATCGGGAATATAGATCAGCTCGACCGGGCGGCTGAGATGCGTGAGAACCGAAAACGGCTCCCAGCAGCTGAGCACTCCTCCTCCGTAGCATTCCACCCTCACTGGCAAGTGGATGCGATCGATGCGGAAGGAAGGCGAGTGATCCAACCAGTTGGAAAAGTTCGCGCCAAACGGCGGCCCGCCGTTAACGAAGACAGCATCCTTTTCCGTGTAGGGATCGAGCAGATACTCCAGGTAGCCGCCTTCGAAGCCGTCCGCCAGCGTTGCCGCCGCGAAATGATACGAGGAATGCGTTAGCGCATATTCGACGTGATATTGGGTACGGCTGAAGCCGATAATGCCGACGCGCTCGCGGTCTACGATTCCCCGGCCGTCCAGGTAGTCGATTGCACCTTCATACGCGGCCATCTCACGCGGAGCTTCCTCCAAGCTTCGATGGTGTTTCATGTAACCGCCAGGCTCCGTTCCGTGTCCCACCTGCAAAACCACGATACCGTGGGCGGCGAGTGGCTGTGCCGCGAACGCGCTGTTCCATGGGCCATTGATCCAGAATTGCGTTTCCGAAAACCCATGTGTTTGAATGACCAAAGGATACTGCACCCCTTCCTTGTAGTCGGGCGGCAGATACAGCCCGCCTTCTACCTCGTGCCCGTCGGTGGCTTTCCATAGCATCTTTTCCACTTTTCCGAATGCGAACTCCGCGAACTGCGGGTTGAGATCAAGAAGAAGCGTTTTCTGCGGATGCGCCGTATCGCTCGCATAAAGCTTCGGCGGCGTGTTCAAATCCTGCTCCAGCGTGACCTCGGGCAAATTGCTCTTGAGACTCTCGTGAGAATTTGAATCTTGTGTCCAGCCGGAAGAAGTCTTTGCGTAGACGATGTGACCAGGCGCGGCCGCGCGCGAAGCGGGGAGGAAGTACAGACGATTCAATCTTGCGTCCCAGCCGGTTACGACTAGTTCTTTGTCTGTAATCGTTTCGAATCTTCCCGTTTCTACGTCCACGTCAACGGCGAATGAATGCTTTTTCCTGGCTTCCCGCTCCGCAGGATCGGCAACCTCAAGCGGAAGAAACGCGCCCGATACGGCAATTCTCTTTCCGTCATTCGACCACGCTGCACCGCCCGTGCTCCATGCCACCGGACCCGAAAGCAACGCCTTGATCGTTCGCGATTTTAGATCGAGGAGCATGTAACGCATCAGCCAGGACGTGGAACCTTTTCGCCGAAACGCTTTGACCTCAGCCCGGATCAACTCGTCCTCATACTCAATCCAAGAAGGCGGAACCTCTCGCAAAAGAACCGCGATTACGGCATGTCGCCCATCCGGCGCGATGGAAATTGGCTTGAATGGCATGTACCGATCCGCGAGGACCACCGCCGATTCTTTCTCTCCCGGGTATTTGACAAAGACATCTTCTCCCTGCGTTTCGTCAGGCTCCTGGAACTCGGCTTTGGTTCTCGGGAGGTTGTCCGGCGTCTCGATCGTGATCGCGAAACCGTGATTGAACTTTTCCAGCGCGGACTTCTCATCGGGAGGGCCCGGCGCCGCGGCATAGACGACAGCTTCGCACTTCGGGTCTATGTCGAAATCCACGACGGGCGTGGGATGATTCGTCAATTGTTTCAAATCCTGTGTCGCAGCGTTCACCGAATAG